>JAKBCB010000396.1 GCA_021808185.1 Pseudomonadota bacterium | reverse complement strand
CCGCGCCTCCTCCAGCGCGGGGGCGCGGGCCAGGGCCGCCTGCCAGTTGGCCCGCGCCGCCGCCCGGTCGCCGGCGGCGATGGCGGCGCGGGCATAGAGCATCTCGACCACCGGATCGTCGGGCTTTAGGTAATCGCGCAGCCGGGTGGTGCGTTCGGCGGCGGCGTCCGCCGCGCCGAGCAGCAGCGCGCAATGCAGCGATTCGAGCAGATATATCGGCCGGCCGAGCGTGTCGCACGCCTCCGGCCGCTCGCGGAACACCGCGTCCAGCAGCGCCGCCGCCTGCGGGATCTGGCCGGAGCCGAGCAGCGCCGCGACCTGGGTCAGCACGCGCCGCTCCTCCTCGGTGGGCAGGCGCATGGCGGGCCCGGCGGGGTTCGCCCCGGACCATGGCGGCATCGGCGCCGGCGCCGGCGCGTCCGGGCCGGCGGCCTCGGCGGGCGGCTCCGGCTCCGGAACCGGTTCCGGTACCGGCGGGGCCGCGCTGAGAATTTCGTCCCATTCCGGCAGGCCGGGGCCGCGCGGCTCGGGCGGGGGCAGCTTGCGGGGCGGGAACAGCGGCGGCGGCGGCTCGGCCTCGGCGGTGTCGCCGTCGTCGCGGCGGCCGAACAGACGGTGCCAGAGTCCGGGCCGATTGGGGGTGGTCATGGCGCCCGCGTGTGCCACGCCGCGCCCACGGCGAGAGCGTCCCGCACGATCACACCAGTCTCGGGTTGAGCCAGCGCGCCCATGCCATGTTGGCGGTCGGGGCCGACGGCGCCATGGCGGTCTGTAGCGCCACCCGCACCGTGCCGCTCAGCTTGCCGCCGAACTCGATCACCAGCCGCCCGCTCTCGCGCTGTTTCATCGTCACCTCGCTGTGCCCCGCGAGGCTGCCGTCCTCGCGCTGCACGGCGGCGGTGAACACGATGGGCGCGGCGGGCTGCCCGGCATGCAGCACGCCGGAGACGAAGCGTTCGTGCCCGTCCGCGCGCAGCGTGAAGATGGCGCGCGCCGGCGGGCCGCCCGGAGGGTTGGGATGGATCTGGCAGTTGCCGCCGTCGAACACAAAGAAGCCGAAGCTGGCCGGCGGCACGTCGGCGATGGCGAAGGTGGACAGGCCCGGCGTGGTGCGCAGCAGCGGCGCTTCGGGCGGTATCGGCGGATAGGCGGTCCTTGGCTCGCGACGGACATACAGTTCCATGTCGCCGAGCTTGCGGTGCTCGAACTCATCGGGATCGAGCGCCGCGTTGACCCAGGCGGTCGCCTGAGGCGCAATCTGCTCGTGCAGCCGCACCACGGCCGCGTCGAGGCTGTTCAGCCATGGCGCCAGCGGGTTGGCGAACACCTCGCGCTCGGCGCCGCTGGCGTCGCACACCACCATATCGGCCCCCGGCCAACCGGCATGGCCGAGCAGTTCCTTCACCGAGACCGCGCCGACGGTGCGCTCGGCTTCCACCGCCTCGTCGTGCAGGCGGATCGCCCAATCGGCCTGGAAGCGCCGCGTCGCGGCAAGGCGCGCGGGGTGATGCCACGCGGCCACCTGCGCGGTGCGGATGCGCGGGTTGGCCAGGGTGTTGAGTTGCAGCAGCCGGTAATTGTCCACCAGCGGCTCGACCGCGAGGAAGCGCGCGCGCGGATAGCGCCGCGCCAGATCCACCGTGGAGTACCCGGTGTAGGCGCCGAGCACGAGGATGCGCAGCGGTGTCGGACGCATCTCGAAGGCGAACGCGTCGTCGCGGAAGATCTGCGCCAGCACGGCGACGTCCGGCGTGCCGCAGCGCAGGTACAGCGGCCCGCCAAGCTCCGGCAGGTTCGCGGTTTGCAAGCCGGTATGGGCGATGGCGAGCCGGCCGAGCTGGTCGAAATACTGCCGGCGCAACGCGCGGTCCCCCGGGGCGGCCAGCATCGCCGCCTCCAGTTCCAGCTTGCGCGCGAGGTCGGGCATCGCCGAAGCCGGGACCGGGGGGGGCGCTGGCAAGGCGGGTGCTGGCTGGGCATAGTCTGGCGCGGCCGGGCGCGCGGCTGCCGGCGGCATGATCGGCTCGGAAGCAGACATGGATCTGGTCGGTCCTCGGGTCGGTCCTGAAGGGTCGCGCGGCGTCGGTCGGCAAGGGTGCGGCGCACCATCGTACATTTGCGCGGTAAAGGCGAGCCGAACGATCCGCTCGCCGGCAATGGAGAGACACATGAGCGGCGACCACGGACACGACCACGGACACGACCACGGGCATGAGGCGGACCCCTGGCGGGAGCACGGCGTGCGCGTCATCAAGGGCGACCGGCTGGACGCCAACACCGCGCAGACGCCGGGCATGTTCCGCCAGGCGGCGATCAACGCGGCCCGCGTGGGGGCGCAGAAAATCTGGGCCGGCACCGTCAGCATCGCGGCAAACGCCAAGACCGGGGCGCATCATCACGGCGCGCTTGAAAGCGTGATCTACGTCGTCTCCGGCCGCGCCCGCATGCGCTGGGGCGAGCACCTGCAATACGTGGCCGAGGCCGAGGCCGGGGACTTCATCTTCGTGCCGCCCTACGTGCCGCATCAGGAGATCAACGCCAGCCCCGACGAGGCGCTGCAATGCGTGCTGGTGCGCAGCGACAACGAGGCCGTGGTGGTCAATCTGGATATCGAGCCGGTCGAACGGCCGGAATCCGTCTACTGGGTCGATCCGATTCACAAACAAACATGACCCGGGGCACGCGGGAAAAACGGCCAAAATCCGCCGATTTATATCGGCTCGCGGGCGGGTGATGATGTCGCTTTGACGTTTTTTTTGCGATTATATGTTGACGGTTCTGGCGGAATGAATGCAACTCGATTATATTTCAACGACGAGGTGCGCGTCGAAATTCCGCGATGGGCAACAGCGCAACCGTGAAGGAGTCCTCATGGCTACCACCCCGCACTCGCGCCTGCCGCAGATCCTACGCGATACCGTCGTCAGCCTGGTGCGACGTGAAGGCCCAGACCTGACCGCCCGGCAACTCGCCGTCATGCTGATCTGCTATCTGGAGGAAGGGCCGCACACGGTGCGGGGCCTCGCGGCGCGGCTGGAAGTGGCCAAGCCCGCGATCACCCGCGCGCTCGACCGCCTCGAACAGTTCGACCTCGCGCATCGCCGTCAGGACCCGCGCGACCGGCGCAGCATCGTGGTCGCGCGCACGCCGGAAGGCCAGGTGTTCATGGAAAATCTCCGCGGCATGCTGGAGGAGGCCGCCAAGCTGGCGGCGGCCGCCCCGCGCGCGCAGCCTGTGCGCGCCAGCGACGACCGCATGGCCGGCTGACGCGGCACCACCACTCGGCTCTGGACGGGGGCGCGCGCCCGGCGCCCCCGCCTGTCTGCCGTGGAGAGCCTTGGCGGGCCGATCAGTCCGCCGCCTGCGCCGACGTCACCCCGAGATGCCGTAGCACGACCAGCCAGCGCAGACACAACCCCAGCAGCCGGTCGTCGTTGCCGCTGCCAAGGTCGATCGGCCGCGCCGCGTTCGGCATGCGCAAGGTCAGCACGATCTTGCCGCCCGCCGACACCGCCGCCAGCGGCAGGTCGAACGCCAGCACGGACGGCGCGCTCAGCCGCACCTGGCCGATCTCGGTGCCGTTGATCAGCACGATAACCGTCTGTTCCGGAAGCGTCTGCGGATGCTGCATCGGCGCGCCGGCGACCCAGACACGATAGTGGCCCGGCTCGCGCAGCGGCGGCAGCGCCACATGCGACTGCCGCGCGTTGCTCCAGACGAAGCCCGGTTCCGGCCGTGACCATCCCGGCCCCAACATCGCCACGTCGGGCAGATCCTGGCCGAAATGCAGCATCAGCACCGGCCGCAGCTTCTCGCCATCCAGCTCGATGTCCGCCTTCGCCTCGCCCGCGCCGTGCAGGGCCGCGACGGCGGGCTGGCCAACGGCCGCCAGCGCCACCCCGGCCAGCGCCGGGGCCGGCGCCGGTGGTGCCGCTGGTTGCGCGGCCGATGCCGGCCGCGCCATCGGTGGCGGCGTGGCCTCGCCGGCCGTGGGCTGGTAGTCGAACATCTGC
>JAKBCB010000395.1 GCA_021808185.1 Pseudomonadota bacterium | reverse complement strand
TTCCAGACTGAACGGCCAGACGGCGCGGGCAAGCCTTTGCCCGCGCCGTTTGCGTTTGGAGGCCGCCGATGACCGAGCTGACCTATCTGTTCGACCCGCTCTGCGGCTGGTGCTACGGCGCGGCCCCGGCGTTGCGCGCGCTGGTCGAAGCGGGCCACGCCGTGACACTCGCGCCCACGGGCCTGTTCGCCGCGCCCGGTCGCGCCATGGACCCGGAATTCGCCGCCTATGCCTGGGGGGCCGACCAGCGCATCGCCGCGATGACCGGCCAGGAATTTTCCGGACGCTACCGCGCCGATGTGCTCGACCGCCCTGGCGCACCGTTCGATTCCACTCCGGCGACGCTGGCGCTGACCGCCGTGTGGCTGGGCGACCCGGCGCGCGAGGCCGAGGCGCTCGGCGCCATCCAGCGGGCCCGCTACGTGGACGGGCAGGACATCTGCGACGCTTCGGTGCTCGCCACCCTGTGGCGCGGCCTCGGCCTCCCCGAAGCGGCGGAGCGTGCCGCGGCCCCCGACGCCAGCCTGCGCACGGCCGCCGCCGGGCGCGTGCGGGCGGCACAGGCGCTGATGGCCCGGCACGGCCTGAGCGGCGTGCCCGCCCTGTTGGCGGGGACGCGGAACCCGCTGCCGAACGGGCTATTGTTCGGCGCGCGCCCCGCGCTGCTGGCGGCGGTGGCGGCCAGCGCCGGGCCGTAGGCGCGCGGCTACTTCCGGTGCGCGAGGGCCAGGCCCACGCCGGCACCGATCAGCAGCCCGCCGGAAATGCGGTTGCGCGCGCGCCCGCGCCCGGCCAGGAATTTGCGCGCGCGGCCCGACAGCACCGCCCAGCAGCCGTCCAGCAGCAGCGCGAGCACCACGAACGTCACCGACAGCACGGCCAGTTGCGGCACCATCGGCTGGCTCCGCGTCAGGAACTGCGGAAAGAACGCGCCGAAGAACAGCAGCGTCTTCGGGTTGGTCAGCGACACCAGCAGGCCGCGCAGAAAGATCTCGCGCGGGGCGCGCGGCTCCGGCCGCACCCGTGTCAGATCGAGCGGGCTCGCGCGCCACTGGCGCACGCCCAGCACGATCAGATAGGCGACACCGATCCAGCGCACCCATTCCAGGATCGCGCCCAACGCGCCCAGCACCGCCGCCATGCCCAGGGTGACGAGGCACAGTTGCACCACCATGGCCGAGGCAGTCCCCGCGAGCGTCAGCAGCCCGATGCGGGTGCCGTAGGCGACGGAATTGGCCACGATCAGCGCCACGTTCGGCCCGGGGATCAGCATCAGCACCGTCGTGGCGGCGATGAAGGCGAGATACAGATCGAACGGGATCATGGCGCGGCCTTGCGTGGCAAAGCAGCAGTCTAGCCGTGCCGCTCAGGGCGGGTCATCCCCCAACGCCCTGCGCAGCCGGCTCGGGGCCACCGCGATGCCGCCGGCGCGGCCGACGAAGGCCGCCACCTGCAAGCCCGCGATCCGCCACGCGCCGTCCGGCCCGCGCGCCAGCAGCGGGGCGCCGCTGGTGCCGTGCGTGGCCGCGCAATCATGCACCACCCGCCCCGGCGCGCCGCCGGTGACGGCGCAATCCAGATCGGCCTCGATCACCTCCGCCCGGTCCTGGTTGTAGCCGCCGAGCACGACACGGGTTCCGACCGCCGGATCGGCATCCGCCAGCGAAAGCGGCGCATCGCCGATCGGTTCCGCGAGCGTGACCACGGCGAAATCCGTCTCCGGCCCGTTCGGTCGCCCGGCGCCCAGGCGGTAGCCAATCGCCAGCGAGTGCCGCGCGAACCGCCCGGCGGCGTAGCCGGTCAGCACATGCACCGAGCCCGCCGGCATGTAGTGGCCGAGCCGGCGCCCCCACAGGCAATGCGCGGCCGTCAGCACGGTGCGCCGCCCGACCACGACGGCGGTGCAGCGCGCCTCCCCCGGCACCTGCAAGCGCGCCAGCGACCGCCACGGCGTGGCGGCCGGATCGACCGCCGTGCGTCCATCCGTGGCCCCCACGCCCGGCAAGACGGGCGCGGCCCCGGCCAGCAGCAGGCATAGCAGCGCCAACGGGCGGGTCCGTCCGTACACCCAGCGTCACCGCCTGAAGAACAGCTTCTCGATCTCGGCGCGCGAGAGTTTCAGGAAGGTCGGGCGCCCGTGGCTGCATGTCGCGGCGCGCGGCGTGGCCTCCATCTGGCGCAGCAGCGCGTCCATCTCCGGCTGCCCCAGCCGGCGGCCGGCGCGGACGCTGCCATGGCAGGCCATGCGGGCGATCACCGCGTCCAGCCGCGCCTCCAGCGCGGTGCTCTCGCCGAGTTCGGCGAATTCCTCGGCCAGATCGCGCAGCAGCGCCGCCGGCTCCGGCGCGCCCAGGGCGGCGGGCAGCGCGCGCACCAGCACGGCCCCCGGCCCGAACGCTTCCAGTTCCAGGCCCAGCCGCGACAGCTCGGCGGTCCGTTCCAGCAACCGCGCGACCTGGGTCGGCGGCAGATCTACCACCGCTGGCAGCAGCAACGGTTGCGCCCGAACCCCGCCCGCCAGCACCTGCTCGCGCAGTGCCTCGTGCGTCAGCCGCTCGTGCGCCGCGTGCTGGTCCACCAGCACGAGGCCGCCATCGGCGGCAACCGCGATGATGTAGGTGTCGAGCACCTGCGCCACGGCCGCGCCGAGCGGGAACTCGGGCGCGGGCTGCGCGGCGGAAGCGGCCGCGAACGGGCCGTGGAAGCGGTCGGGCGCGGGCAGCACACGCGCGGCGGGAACGGCCTCCAGCGGCAGCCGCGCCTCGGCGAACCCGCTGCCCGCGGCGGGGGCGGGATACACCAGGCGCAGGCCCGGACGGGGCGACGGCGGGCTGTACCGCAGCGGCGGGGCCGCGTGGCCCGCACCGACCGCGAGCGCCCGGCCGAGCGCGCCGATCAGCAGCGCGCGCACGCCCTCGCCGTCGCGGAACCGCACCTCGGCCTTGGCCGGATGCACGTTCACATCCACCTCCTCCGGCGGGAGGTCGAGGAACAGCGCCACCACCGCGTGCCGGCCCATCGGGATCACGTCGCGATAGGCGACGCGGACGGCGGTGCGCAGCAGCGGGTCGGCGACCGGACGGCCGTTCACCACCAGGGTCTGCGCCGCCGCCGTGGCGCGCGAGACGGTCGGGGCGCCGGCGAAACCGCTCAGCCGCATCACGCCATCGCCGCTGCCGCGCTCGCCCGCGACCGCCAGCAACGCCGCCGCCGCGTCGGTGCCGAGCAGGGAGGCGACCCGTGCCGCGAGCGGCTGCGCCGGCAGGTCGAACGCGGCCACGCCGTCGCGCTCGAAGCGGAAGGCGACATCGGGCGCCGCCAGCGCCAGCCGGCGCAACGCCGCCTCGATGGCGTCGGCCTCGGCGCGGGGGGATTTGAGGAATTTGCGACGCGCCGGCGTGGCGAAGAACAGATCTGTCACGACAACGCGGGTACCCGGCGGCCCCGCCGCCGGCCGCACCTCGCCGACCGCGCCGCCTTCCACCGCGATGGCGAACGCTGCCTCCGCCCCCGCAGGGCGGGAGGTGATGGACAGCCGCGCCGCGGCCCCGATGGAAGGCAGCGCCTCGCCGCGAAAGCCGAGGGTGGAAATCCGGATCAACTGGTCATCGGCGAGCTTGGATGTCGCGTGGCGCTGCACGCACAGCGCCAGCTCGTCCGGCGACATGCCGAACCCGTCGTCCACGACCTCGATGCGCTCTACGCCGCCGGATTCGATGGCGACCGCGATGCGCCGCGCGCCGGCATCGAGCGCGTTCTCGACCAGTTCCCGGCACGCCGCCGCCGGCCGCTCGATCACCTCGCCGGCGGCGATGCGGTTGATGACCTGCTCCGGCAGCAGCCGGATGCGGCCGGAGGCAAATGCCATCAGCCTTCGCCTTGCAGCGCCCGGATGCGCTCGATCAGCCCCGTGGTCGAACCGTCATGCGCGCCGGGCGCGGCCCCCGCCGACAGCGCCGGCAGCAGCCCGCCGGCCAGCACCTTGCCGAGTTCCACACCCCACTGATCGAAGCTGTCGATCTGCCA
>JAKBCB010000394.1 GCA_021808185.1 Pseudomonadota bacterium | reverse complement strand
ATCGACGTACGACCGGGCGAGGAATTTGCCGCGCCCCCTGGCTTGACGCGGCGGCGGGCGGGGTGGAATTTATCGTTCAACGACTGCGGGGGAAGCCGTCCAGACGCCGATGACAGTGACTCACGCACACGCCAGGACGGCGTCGTTTCAGGCCTTGCGGGTGGCTGCCCGTTGCGTCGGTTCGCGCCCGCATGCCGTGTTCCAACGACGCTGGCCGATGCCGGGCGCATCGGCGGCGGCGTTGGCACGCCGACGACCGTACGAAGAATAAGCCACTACCAAGGGGGAGAAAGTCCACATGTTGAACAGACGCGAATTCGCCAAGGCCACGCTGGCGGCAGCCCTGCTTGCCGGCACCGCGGGCCGCGCGTTCTCGGCCCTCGGGCCGATCGACGTCAGCAAGGTCCGCACCGACATCAACGCGGCCGGCAACAAGAAGTTACAAATCGCCACCGTGGTCAAGGTGGACGGCATCGCCTGGTTCGACCGCATGCGGGAGGGGATCAAGGAATTCTCCGCGATGACCGGCCACGATGCCTGGATGGTCGGGCCGAGCCACACCGATGCCGCCGAGCAGGTGCAGTTGATCGAGAATCTGATCGCGCAGGGCGTCGATGCCATCTGCGTGGTGCCGTTCTCGGTCGAGGCGGTCGAGCCGGTGCTGAAGAAAGCGCGCGACCGTGGCATCATCGTGGTCGGGCACGAAGCCTCCAACCTCGTGAATGCTGACTACATCATCGAGGCTTTCGACAACAAGGCATACGGCGCGAAGCTGATGTCCGTGCTGGGCGCGGAGATGGGCGGCGAGGGCGAGTATGTCTGCACCGTCGGCAGCCTGACCAGCCAGACGCACAACGAATGGGTTGACGGCGCCATCGAGTATCAGAAGGCGCATTTCCCCAAGATGAAGCTGGCGATGGACCGCATCGAGACGTACGACGATGCGAACCAGGACTACACCAAGCTCAAGGAAGCCCTGACCACCGACCCGAAGATCAAGGGCATCCTCGGCGCGCCGATGCCGACCTCGGCCGGCGCCGGACGGCTGATCGCCGAGCGTGGGTTGAAAGGCAAGCTGTTCTTCGCCGGCACTGGCCTCGTCTCGGTGGCGGGCGAATACCTCAAGAGCGGCGACATCAGCTACATCCAGTTCTGGGACCCGGCGACGGCAGGGCTGGCGATGAACGTGATCGCGGCGATGGCGGCCACCGGCAAGAAAAGCGAGATCAAGGCCGGTCTCAACCTCGGCCTGCCGGGCTACGAGAACCTTATCACGCCGGTGAAGGACAGGCCGGGCCTGCTGTACGGCGCGGGCTGGGTGTCCGTCACCAAGGACAACATGGCGCAGTACAACTTCTGAGTTTGCAACGTGACTGAGAGGGGGCGCCGGCACCGGCGCCCCCGCCCTGTTTTTGTCGCGCGGAGCGCATGCCCACACCGCTGATCGAACTGCGCCATGTCGGCAAGAGCTTCGCGGGCGTCCGTGCATTGGACGACCTGTCGCTCGCACTCGACCCGGGCGAAATCCATTGCCTTGCCGGCGAGAACGGCTCGGGCAAGTCCACGCTGATCAAGATCATCTCCGGCGTGTATCAGCCGGACCAGGGCGAGATTCTGTTCGAGGGCCACCCCGTCAAGGCGCTCACCCCGATCGGGGCAATCGCGCGCGGCGTGCAGGTGATCTTTCAGGACTTCTCGCTGTTCGGGAATCTCACCGTCGCGGAGAATCTCGCGCTGAGCAACGAGCTTCGCGACAAGCGCCGCATCGTCAACTGGCGCCGGGTGCGCGCGCTGGCCGAGCAGGCGGTGGCGCAACTCGGCGTGGCGCTCGATCTTGATACCGATGTCGAGCGGCTGCCGACCGCCGGACGCCAGCTCGTCGCCATCGCGCGCGCGCTGATGGCCAACGCGCGCCTGATCATCATGGACGAACCAACCACGGCGCTGACCCGCAAGGAGGTCGAGACGCTGTTCCGCATCGTGCGCGACATCCAGGCGCGCGGCATCTCGGTGCTGTTCGTCAGCCACAAGATGCGCGAGATGCTGGAAATCAGCGAGCGCATCACGGTGATCCGCAACGGCCGCCTCGTTGCCAGCGGCCCGACCGCCGGGTTCGACGAGACCAGCGTGACACGCGCGATGACCGGGCACGATCTCGCCGGCGATCCCTATGTTTGGGCAGCACGGCCCGAGAGCGTGCCGCCACGCCTGCACGTCAGCGGCCTGACGGTCCCGGGCCTGTTCAGCGATCTGGAGCTTTCGGTGCAGCCGGGCGAGATCGTCGGCATCTCCGGCCTGCTCGGCTCCGGCCGCACCGAATTCGCGCTTGCGCTGTTCGGGATGCGCCCGGACTACCAGGGCAGCATCCGCATCGACGGGCAGGAGGTGCGGCTGGACACAGTACAGGACGCCATCGCCCACGGCATCGCCTACGTGCCGGAGGACCGGCTGACCGAGGGATTGTTCCTGTCGCAGACGATCAACCGCAACCTGCTCGCCGCGTCGTACGACCGCATCGCGCGCCATGGCCTGCTCGATCTGGCGCAAGCCGGCGCCATGGCCCAGGCGGCGATCCGCGACATGCAGATTGCAACGCCCACCGGCGAACGCCCGGTGATCGAATTGTCCGGCGGCAATCAACAACGCGTGGTGATCGGCCGATGGCTCGCCACGCAGGCGCGCATCCTGGTGCTGAACGGCCCGACCGTGGGTGTGGATATCGGCTCGAAGGCCGGCATTCACCACAAAATCCGCGACCTTGCCCAGTCGCAGGGCCTCGCGGTGCTGATGATCTCGGACGACGTGCCGGAGCTTGTGGCCAACTGCAACCGCATCGTGCTGATGCATCGCGGCCGCTTCATCGGCGAGGTCGCCGCGGCCGACACCACGGAGGCGGCGGTGAGCGAACAGTTGAAGGGCCTGACATGACCGGCGTCGCCGCGCTGTTCCGGCGGTCCGAAGCCGTCATTTTCCTGGTGCTGGTGATCGCGATGATCGGCATCGGGCTGGTCAATCCGGCGTTCTGGCAACTGGGGAATATCTTCAGCCTGCTGCGGGCCAACATCATCACCGGCATCATGGCGCTTGGCGTGCTGACGGTGATGATCTCGGGCGGCATCGACGTGTCGTTTCCGGCCTTTGCCATGGCGGCGATGTATCTCGTGTTGCTGTGGATGCTGAACACCGGCTACTCCGGCGTGGCGCTGCCGTTCCTGTTCGCGACCCTGATCGGGGTCGCGCTCGGCGCGCTCAATGCGTTCTTCGTGCATGCCGTGCGCATGATTCCGCTGATCGTGACACTTGGCACCGGGGCGCTGGTGCGTGGCTTCCTGCTCGGCTTCGTCGGCACCAGCAACATCAACATCGACCGCATGCCGCGCGAGCTGATCGACTTTGCCAAGCTCGATCTGGTCTCCGTCACCGGCGAGGGCGGCAGCCATATCGGGCTGACGGCGATGCTGCTGATCTATCTCGCGCTCGCGCTGCTCGTGCATCTGCTGCTGCGCCACACCATGCTCGGCCGGGCGGTGTTCGCCATGGGCGGCGACAAGGAGGCGGCGCGGCGTGTCGGCTTCAACATTCCGCTGACCACGCTGTTCGTCTATTGCCTTGCTGGCGCGCTCGCCGGATTCACCGGGCTGCTGCATGTCTCGATGATCTGGCTGGCCAATCCGCACGACCTCGCCGGGATGGAGCTGGACGTGATCGCGGCCGTGGTGCTGGGTGGTGCCTCCATCTTCGGCGGGCGCGGCAGCGTGCTGGGCACCATGCTCGGTGTATTCATGCTGGTGATGGTCAACAACAGCCTGATTATCATGCATGTCAGCACGACATGGCAGCGCGTGGTGGTCGGCGTGATCGTGATTGCCGCCACCGCCGTCACGGCGTGGCGTGACCGCAAGCGGATGGCGTAGGGGGCACACGGCATGCGATCGGGCTTGGACATGCGTCGGCTTGTCAACCGCGACGCCAACATGGTGCAGTTGCTCGGTCTGACGGTCGGCATCTTTCTGCTGATGGCGATGCTG
>JAKBCB010000393.1 GCA_021808185.1 Pseudomonadota bacterium | reverse complement strand
TGCGGCGACGCCGATCGAGGACGTGAAGAAGGACCCGCAGTTGCTCGCCATGGCGACGACCGCGGGGCACATCACCTTCGCCAACAACTGCGCGCCCTGCCACGGCACCGGCGGCGAGGGGCGGGTCGGCTATCCGAACCTTGCCGACGACGTGTGGCTGTGGGGCGGCAAGCTCGCGGATATCGAGACCACGATCACGCACGGCATCCGCAGCGGCGACCCCGATGCGCGGGTGAGCCAGATGCCGCGCTTCGGCCTGGACGGCGTGCTGAAGCCCGAGCAGATCCAGCAGGTCGCGGATTACGTGATGACGCTGTACGGCAAGGGCGAGGCGGGGAAGGATGTCGCCGCCGGCAAGGCAATCTTTGCCGAGAACTGCGTCGCCTGCCACGGCGAGAACGGCGAGGGCAACCGCGATGCCGGTGGCCCGCCGCTGAAAAGCCAGATCCATCTGTATGGCGACACGCGCGATGTGGTGGTCTCGCAAGTCACCAATCCGCGCCAGGGCGTCATGCCGAACTGGAACCAGCGTCTCGACAAGGCCACCATCCGCAGCGTGGCGCTCTACGTGCATGCGCTCGGCGGCGGCGAATAAGCGTGCGTAGGGGGCGCGGGTGATGTCGCGGATGGAGACGACAACGCAGAAATCCACCGAGGCGAAGATGAGCAAGGCCAGCCTGTACGCCGAGCGCATCCGCGTCTATCCCAAGGCCGTCAGCGGCATCGCCCGAGACATCAAATGGGCGGTGCTGGTGTTCTGCCTGACCGTGTACTACACCCTGCCCTGGGTGCGCTGGGAGCGAGGTGTCGGCCGCCCGACGCAGGCGGTGCTGCTCGACCTGAATGCCGAGCGGTTCTATTTCTTCAACACCGAGTTCTGGCCGCAGGACATCTACTTCCTGACCGGCGCGCTGATCCTCTCGGCGGTGGGGCTGTTCCTCGTCACCAGCCTGTTCGGCCGCATCTGGTGCGGCTACGCCTGCCCGCAGACGGTCTGGACCGATCTGTTCATGTGGGTGGAGCGCCGGGTCGAAGGCGACCGCAACGAGCGCATGCGCCGCGACAAGGCGCCGCCCAGCTTCGACCGCGCGTGGCGCAAGGTGGTCAAGCATGCGGCGTGGCTCGCGATCGCGTTCTGGACCGGCGGCGCCTGGATCATGTATTTCGCGGATGCACCAACGGTCACACGCGATTTCTGGACCGGCCATGCCGCGATGGCGGTGTACGGCTTCACCGCGCTGTTCACCGCCACCACCTACCTGCTCGCGGGCTGGGCGCGCGAGCAGGTCTGCACGTTCATGTGCCCGTGGCCGCGCTTCCAGGCGTCGATGCTCGACGAGCAGAGCCTGATCGTGACGTATCAGGGCTGGCGCGGCGAACCGCGCGGGCATCGCCGCCGCGACAGCGACGCCAAGGCGCTCGGCAACTGCATCGACTGCCGCGCCTGCGTCAATGTCTGCCCCACCGGCATCGACATCCGCGACGGCGTGCAACTGGAATGCATCAACTGCGGCCTGTGCATCGACGCCTGCAACGAGATCATGGACAAGAGCGGCGGCGCGCCATGGCTCATCACCTGGGATACGCTGGCGCGGCAGAAGGCGGCGGCGGCGGGCAAGCGCGAGCGGCTGCGCATCCTGCGGCCGCGCACCTTCATCTATCTCACGGCTCTGGTGCTGGCGGTCGCGACCATGGGTGTGGGCCTTGCCACGCGCGCGCGGCAGATCCTGTCGGTGCAGCACGACCGGGCGCCGTTGTTCGTGCATCTCAAGGATGGCTCGTATCGCAACGCCTACACCATCAAGATCGCCAACAAGACGCAAAGTGACAGCGACTTCACGCTGGGGGTGGAGAAGCTGGAGCAGGGGACGCTGACTTTGGCCGAGGAAGGGCAGCGCATGCCCACCCTGACCCTGCGTGTCCCGGCGGACAGCATCGCCACCTTCCGCGTGCTCGCGGCCGGCCGGCCCGCGCGGCTGCACGACGGCGAGGAGGAGGTGGACTTCACGCTGCGCAACAACGACACCGGCGAGACGACCACCGACTCGTCGGTCTTCATGGGCCCCGGCGCCCCGGTGCGCTAACAGCAGGACGGCACGAATATGCAAACTGTCACCGCCACACGCCGACGCACCGCCTGGAGCTATTTTCCGCACGCGATGATCGGCGCCCTGGGCTTTGTCATCCTGGTCAATATCGGCATGGTCTGGTCGGCGTTGCACACCTTCCCGGGCGTCGCGGCGCTGGACGTGTTCGACCACAGCAACAGCTACGATTCCGTCCTGGCCCAGGCCGCGCGTGAGGCGGCGCTGGGCTGGACAGTGCAGCCGATGGGCGACGCGGCGTCTCAGGCCCTTTCACTGCGCGACAACGCCGACCGGCCGCTCACGGGTGCCGTGCTCACGGCGCAGGCACGCCGCCCGGTGGGGCCGGACATGCTCACGCCGCTCGTGTTCACCGAGGACGCGCCCGGCCACTATGTCGCCACCCCGCCGCTGCCCGCGCCGGGCCAGTGGGAATTGCGCGTGACCATCGTGCGGGCGGGGCAGACGCTGCACGCGACGCGGCGTATCGTGACGAAGTGAGCCTGACTTTCGCCGCCGACGCGCCAACCTCGCCGCCCGTGGCGGCCGAGGTGGCGTGCGCGCATTGCGGCCTGCCGGCCCCCCCCGGGCGCCGCTTCTGCTGCCCGGGCTGTGCCGCGGCGTTCGAGACCATCCAGGGGCTTGGGCTCGGCAGCTATTACCGCCAGCGCGTGCTCGACCCGGCCGCCAGACCGCCGCGCCCGGAAAGCGCGGATCGCTGGGATCTCGGCCGCTGCGTCACCACGGCGGCGGACGGGTCGCACACGATGACGCTGGCCGTCGATGGGCTGCAATGCGGCGCCTGCGTGTGGCTGATCGAGTCCGCGCTGGCGCGCGACAAGGCGCTCGCGTCCGGCCGCGTCAACATGACCACGCGACGGCTGCGGCTGACCTGGCAGGGGGCGACGGAGGAGGCGGAGCGGTTCGTCGCGGTGGTCGAGCGGCTCGGCTACCGGCTGGTGCCGTTCGACCCGGCGGCGCTGGCGGCGGCGCAGGACCGCACCGGGCGGCAGTTGCTCCGCGCGCTCGCGGTCGCGGGATTTGCCGCCGCGAACATCATGCTGGCCTCGGTCGGCGTGTGGGCGGGGCTCGTGCAGGGCATGGGGCCAGCCACGCGCTCGCTGCTGTACTGGGAGTCGGCACTGATCGCGCTGCCGGCCATCGCCTATGCCGGGATGCCGTTCTTCCGCTCGGCGTTCGCCGTCCTGCGCCACGGCCGGACCAACATGGACGTGCCGGTTTCCATCGGCGTGCTGCTGGTCACCGCACTCAGCCTGTCGCAGGTCGTGCGCGGGGGCGAACATGCCTATTTCGACAGCGCCTGTTCGCTGCTGTTCTTCCTGCTGATCGGCCGCGTGCTGGACCACCGCGCGCGCGGCCAGGCGCGGGCGAGTGCCGAGCAGTTGCTGGCCCTGCGCGGCGCCGATATCGCCGTCGTGCAGCCGGACGGCAGCACGCGGCGAACGGCGGCGGAGCAGGTGGCGCCCGGGGCCGCCGTGCTGGTCGGCATGGGCGAGCGCATCGGCGTCGATGGCACGATCGAGCGCGGCGAGACCACGCTCGACGCAAGCCTTGTGACCGGGGAGAGCCTGCCGGCGCCCGCAGCACCGGGGGCGGCGGTGTTTGCCGGCACGCTCAATCTCGGCCCGCCGATCACGGTGCGCGCGACAGCGACCGGCGGCGGCACGCTGCTCGCGGAATGCGTGCGGCTGATCGATGCGGCGGAGGCGCGCAAGGGCCGCTTTGTCATGCTGGCGGACCGGGTGGCGCGACACTACGCGCCGGCGGTGCACATCCTCGCCTCGGCGACGTTCCTATGGTGGTGGCTGCTGCGCGGCGCGCCGGCCGGACAGGCGCTGCTGACGGCCGCTGCCGTGCTCATCATCACCTGTCCCTGCGCGCTGGCGCTGGCGGTGCCGGCGGTGCAGGTGATCGCGACATCGTTC
>JAKBCB010000392.1 GCA_021808185.1 Pseudomonadota bacterium | reverse complement strand
GGCCAGCGCATACCAGCGGATGGCAAGCGGCCCGAACCGCAGCAGCACCGGGTCGAACTGCGGGAAGATCAGAACGGGGAGCATCGCGCCGGCCGATCAGCGATACGGGTCGGGCTGGAGCAGGAAATCCCGCACATACCGCCGGATGCCGTCCTCTAGCGGGGTGAACTGCCCGCCGTAGCCGGCCGCGCGCAGCCGGTCCATCGGCGCCTGGGTGAAGGACTGGTACTGGCCGCGCAGTTTTTGCGGCATGTCGATGAACTCGACCCGCGGTTCCACGCCCGCCGCGTCGCAGACGGCGTGCGCGAGATCGAGATAGCTGCGCGCCTGCCCGGTGCCGAGGTTGAACAGCCCGTTCACGCGCGGCTGGTCGTGCAGCCAGAGCAGCACATCGACCACGTCGCCGACCCAGATGAAGTCCCGCTTCTGCTGGCCGTCCGGCAGGTCCGGCTGGTCGGAGCGGAACAGGCGCGGGGCGCGGCCGGCGGCGACCTCGTCGTGTTTCACCTTCACGACGGAGATCATGGCGCCCTTGTGGTACTCGTTCGGGCCATAAACGTTGAAGAACTTCAGCCCCGCCCATTGCGGCGGGCGCGCGCCGCCGCCCTCGACCAGCCGTTTCACGTGCAGGTCGAACGCGTGCTTGGTCCAGCCGTAAAGATTGAGCGGCCGCAGCTTGTCGAGTCCGGAAAGCCCGTCCGCGAACCCAGCCGCGCCATCGCCGTAGGTGGCGGCGGAGGACGCGTAGACGAAGCGCACCCCGCGCGCGGCGCACCAGTGCCACAGCTTCAGCGACAGCTCGACATTGGTGCCCCAGGTCTCGTCCCCGTCCGTCGCCGTGGTGGCGCTGATCGCACCCAGGTGAAACACCATCTCGATCGGGGGATGATCCGCGAGGAAGGCGTCCAGACCGTCGGGCGAGACGATGCGCGAGGGCGGATGGTTGCGCAGGTTGCGCCACTTGCCGGCATCGCGCAGCCGGTCCACGACGATTGTCTCATGTCCCCGCTCACGCAGGGCTGCATGGAGAAAGGAGCCGATGAAGCCGGCGCCACCAGTGACCAGGATCATGGCGGCACGATATACGGGGCGGCGCGCGAACGGGAAAGCCCGGCGACTCCATGCCCCGCGCGCCCGAGGAGGATCAGGATGGCCGAACGACCCAAAATGCTCGACGACCTCGCCGGAATGGCGGGCGGCGCCTTTTCCGCCCTCACGGGCCTGCGCGAGGAGGCGGAATCGATCGTGCGCGCCCGCACGGACGAGGTGCTGCGCAAGCTCGATCTGGTTCGCCGCGAGGAACTGGATGCGGTCGCCGAACTGGCGTCCAACGCCCGCGCCGGCCAGGAGGCGGCGGAGTCGCGGCTGGCCGATCTGGCCTCGCGGATGGAGGCGCTGGCCGCGCGCGTGCAGGCGCTCGAGTCGGCACAACCTTCGGTGGGCGGCGGCCCCGGCATGATCGCCTGAACGGCGCGGCTGGGCCGCTGTTGCAACACATCGTTCAGACGGCGTGTGAAGAATGCGTGGCGCCGGCCCTCGGCGGTCTTGCGGCACGCAAACCCCGGCCGGTAGGCTGCACGGCGTGGGGCGCGGGCGGCGAACGCCCAGGAACCCGGCGCCGCGTCTCCGCTGACGTGCGGTCACGCCCTCCAGGCCCCCCAATCCTGGCGCGGGACCGCTTCCCTCCGGCCTTCCTTCCATCGGGAGACCCCGCATGACGGCCCTTCTCACTCCCACCAGGGAACGTTCCATCAATCCACTCGACATGATGGAGCAGATCGTCTCCGCCAATGACTGGGCGTTCGACCGCCGCAACGACTCCGAGATGGCGGCGGAAGCACCGGGCAAGTGGTGCGACTACGGGCTGTACTTCTCCTGGTCGCAGGAGATCAGCGCCATGCACTTCACCTGCGCCTTCGACCTGAAGGTGCCGGAGAAACGCCGCGGCGCGCTGTACGAATTGCTGGCGCTCGCCAACGAGCGGCTGTGGATCGGCCATTTCGGCATGGACAGCGACGACGGCATGCCGGTGTTCCGCCACTCGGTGCTGCTGCGCGGCGCGCAGGGCGCTTCGGCGGAGAGCCTGGAGGACATGATCGACATCGCCATCACCGAATCCGAACGCTTCTTCCCCGCCTTCCAGTTCGTGCTGTGGGGCGGCAAGACCCCGGCCGAGGCCATGCAGGCGGCGATGCTGGAGTGCGCCGGCGAGGCATAGGCGACGAGAATCGCCCCCCTCCCACAAGGGGAGGGGGGATTTCAGCAAGGCACGACGCGATGGCAGAGATCCCGCCCATCCTTCTGGTAGGCTTCGGCAAGATGGGCGGCGCGATGCTGGCCGGCTGGCGCGAGCGCGGCCTGGCGCATAGCGTCGCGGTCGATCCGGTGCTGCCGCCGGTGCTGGGGCCGGACATGACCGTGGTGGCCGACGCCGCCGCCATCCCGCCGGGCTTCACGCCGGAGGCGGTGGTCTTGGCGGTCAAGCCGCAGAATGCCGAGGCGAGCCTGCCGCTGTATGCCCGGTTCTCCGGCTCGGCGGTGTTCCTCAGCATCATGGCCGGGCGGACGGTGGCCGGCATGCGCACGCTGCTGGGCGAGAATGCCGCCATCGTGCGCGCCATGCCGAACACGCCGGCCGCCGTGCGCCAGGGCATTTCCGTGGCCTTCCCCGGCCCGGGCGTGACCATGCGCCAGCGCGACCTGTGCGACACGCTGCTGGAGGCCATCGGCAAGGTGGCCTGGGTGGACGACGAGGGGCTGATCGACCCGGTGACCGCCGTCTCCGGCGGGGGGCCCGCCTATGTGTTCCTGCTCGCCGAACTGCTGGAGCGCGCGGCGGTGGAGCAGGGGATTCCGCCCGATCTCGCCCGCCTGATGGCGCGCCAGACCGTCGCCGGCTCCGGCGCGCTGCTCGCCGCGAGCACCGAGGACGCGGCGGTGCTGCGCAAGGCCGTCACCTCGCCCAAGGGTACTACGGAGCGGGCGCTCGCCGTGCTGATGGCGGACGACGCATGGCCCGCGCTGATCTCGCGCGCCATCGCCGCCGCCACCGCGCGCTCGCGCGAACTGGCGGGCTGACAACGGCGCGCCGCGCCCCCAAACTAAGGTCAAGAGGGGTGCCGCCATGACCGATGACGAATTCGACCGCGCCCTGGTGGGCGCCGCCTTCGCCCTGGCCGCCGAGCGCGGTTGGGCGCGCGTGAGTGTCGCCGAGGCCGCCCGCCGCGCCGATCTGCCGCTGGACCGCGCGCGCGGGCGCTTCCCGATGCGGGCCGCGATCCTGATGCGCTTCGGCCGCATCGCCGATCAGGCGGCGCTGGCCTACGCGCCGGCCGAGGGGCCGCACCGCGACCGGCTGTTCGACATCCTGATGCGCCGGATCGATGTGTTGCAGGCGCATCGCGAGGGGGTGCTGGCGCTGCTGCGCCATCTGCCGGCCGACCCCTGCACCGCCGCCCTGCTCGCCGCCGCGAGCCTGCGCAGCGCCGCCTGGATGCTGGAAGGGGCGGGCATCGAGACCACCGGCCCGCGCGGCCGGCTGCGCACGAAGGGGCTGCTGGCCGTGTGGCTCGCCACCGTGCGCGCCTGGCGCGGCGACACCGGCGAGGATCTGTCGCACACGATGGCCGCGCTCGACCGCGCGCTGCGCCGCGCCGAGCAGGTCGAGGGCTGGCTGTCCGGCCGCCGCCCGGCAGGCGAGCCGCCAGTTGCCGAGCCGCCGGCCGAACCGCCCGCCGAACCGTCGCCGGCCGTGGACGATCCCTCGCGCCCGGACTGAAGGCGGCGCGCGGCGCGCGCATCTGTCATCGTCGCGGCATTGTTCGCGCGGGCGGGCGGGCGTACATGGTGGGGGTGGTCCGGTGGCTCGGAATGCCCCGGCGGCATTCCCGGCTGCCTCGGCCGGCGGCGTTTCTGCACGCACAGGAGACCTTCATGGCGACCAAGCAACCCGAGAACCCGTTTGCCCAGGCGATGACCCAGGCCAAGACCGCGGCCGAGGACTTCACCAAGATGTTCACCGAAATGAAATTCC
>JAKBCB010000391.1 GCA_021808185.1 Pseudomonadota bacterium | reverse complement strand
CTCGGATTGGCGAAGAACCACGGACTGATCGCCATTGTCGTGGTGTTCCTTTGCCTTCTGCTGTTCGTCGATCTGATCTCGCCGGTATCGCTCGGCTACTACGACGTCAACTCGATCATCGGAAGCGGTGCGGCACTGGCCTTGGCCTCTATCGGCCAGACCTTCGTCATTCTCGTGGGCGGCTTCGATCTGTCGGCGGGGGCGGTGATCTCGCTGGTGAACTCGCTGGTCGCCACCACGCCGCAGGATACCGTGGGCCAACAGGTCGGTGCCGTGCTGATGGGGCTCGCCGCCGGTGCTGCGGTCGGGGTGTTCAACGGCTTCTTCGTCGCCTTCATGCGCCTGCAACCCATCGTCGTCACGCTGGCGACTATGTTCCTCGTGCGCGGGATCACGTTGCTGATCCTGCCGGACCCGGGCGGCGCCGTGGCCCACGAATTGACCACATTGCTGACCGGCTCCGCTATTCCGGGCGTGCTGCCGGCCCCCGCGGTCGTGATCCTGGCGGCGATCGGACTCTGGCTTGGCTTGAAGCGGACGCGCTTCGGCACAGCCTTGTTCGCCGCTGGCAGCGACGCGGACTCAGCGCACGCGGCCGGCATCAACGTACGCTGGACGCGCTTTGCCGCCTTCGTGCTCGGCGGATTATTCTACGGTGCCGCTGGCGTATTTATCGGCGCGCAGACGGGTGCGGCCGATCCGCTGGTCGGCGACCCGATGCTGTTGCAGACCTTCACCGCTGTCGTGCTTGGCGGCACGCTGCTCGGCGGTGGGCGCGGCGGGGCTGTCGGCTCCGTGTTCGGTGCCTACACGTTGATGCTGATGATCAATATCCTGCTCGCGCTGGATGTCTCCGCATACTACGCCACGATCGCCGAGGGCATCGTGCTGATCCTCGCCGTCTTCACCTCGTCGATTGGCCGCGATTCGGTGGCGTGGCGATCGGTCATGCAGGCGCGGGTCTGGTTGCGCGCGCGCGCGCGCGGCACCCTGGCATGGCAGGTGGCGACCGGGGTCGAGATGGCGCCGCCGCTGCGGTCACGCGGCGGTACAGGCCGCACGGCGAGCACCCGGACCTCCTGGTTGAGCCGGCATGGCGAGTTCGTACGTTACACAGCGCCCGCCTACGTCTCCTTCCTGCTGGTGATCGTGGCGACGCAGTTCGTTTATCGCGAGCACATCGTATTCTCGCTGAAATATTATGACTCGCTGCTCGTGCTGGGCTCGTTCCTGGCTATCCTCGCACTCGGCCAGGGCAGCGTGATTCTGGCTGGTGGGTTGGATTTGTCGGTGCCATGGACAATGGCTTTCTGCGGCATTCTGGCCGCCGGGTTGATCCAGGGATCGAACGAGGCGACGATCTGGGCTGTTCCTCTGGTACTCGTGATCGGGGCGCTGATCGGTCTATGCAACGGCCTCGGCGTCGAGGTAATCGGCCTGCCACCGATCGTCATCACCCTTGCCACAGACGGCATTCTGCAAGGTGCCGCCTTGCTGTTCAGCGGCGGCACCCCGGCCGGGTTCGCCTCGCCCGCCTTGCGCTGGCTGATGACCGGCTCGATCGGGGGCATCACGCCGGTGGTGTTCCTCGTGCTGGGGTTCGGGGTGTTTGCCATCGTGCTGCTCGATCGCACGGTGTTCGGCCGCTCGGTGTACGCCGTCGGCAACAGCCCGCGCGCGTCGTATCTTTCGGCCGTCGGTGTCAAGAGCACCGTCACCGGTGTTTACGTGTTGAGCGGATTTTGTTCGGCGCTGGTCGGCATCCTGGCGACCGGATTCAGCGGGCAGGCCAGCCTCGGCATGGGCGACGATTATCTGTTGCCCTCGATCGCGGTCGTGATCGTCGGCGGCACGCTGATCACCGGCGGACGCGGGCATTATCTCGGCATGATCGGCGGCGTGCTGCTGTTGACGGCGCTGCAAACACTGCTGGCCGGCACGACGCTGCCGCACGCGGTGCGCGACATCATTTTTGGAGTCGTTGTTCTGATCTCGGTCCTCGCGCTGCGCGACCGCTAGGACAAGCCGACACCTCGCAAGGGAGAGACCACCATGCAGTACCCGGTTCGCCGCATCGTGACCACGAACGACGCGAATGGCCGCTCGAAGGTGCTCATCGACGCGCCGGCGAGCAAGACGATTGGTGTGCTGACCGAGTTGTGGATCACCGATCGCACCCCGGCGAACAATGCCGGCACTGCCGATAACGCCGAACACTCCAACCAGCTTGAGCCGCCGCGCCACGGCACGCTATTTCGCTATTTCCAGATCGCCCCGGAGAGCCTGACAGCGCACCTGCCGCGCGCGGAGCGCGATCGTCTGGCACGGGAGTGGTTCGCGGAAATGCGGGGCGCGCATCTGCAACCGGACACCAGCCGGCATCCAGCGATGCACAGATCCAGGACCACCGACTACATCATCCTGCTCAAGGGCCAGATCACTCTTGTGCTGGACGAGGAAGAAGTCGATTTGAAGCCGCTCGATGTCGTGGTGCAGCGCGGCACCAACCATGCCTGGGTCAATCGCGGAACCGAGGAGGCGCTGCTTATGGCCGTGCTCGTGGACGCGGACGACAGCGCTGCATGAGCGGAAGACGCGCCGGCTACGCCGGCGCCTCCCGGCCGCCGATATGTCCTTGGAACACTTCAAGTCCCTGAGTGTCGTCGAACTGGATGCGCCACAGCGCCCCGGCCATCTCCGGGTCCGGCGACAGACCGAGATGGCCGCCATCGGTGACATAGAGCGTGTTGCCGACGAAGACGCAATTCGTCGGCGCCCGGCCAACCTTGACGAAGCCGCCATAGCTGCCGTCTGGGTGAATCACGTCCAGGCCCTCGGCGAGCAGGGCCGCGATATAAAGGTCGCCGTTCTTCGCGACCTTCAGCCCGTCCGGCTTGCCCCGATCGGGCAGGACGCAGAGGTGCGTGATCCGGCCATCCCGGCTCCGCCGCTTCACCGCGTTGGTGTAGCTTTCCACCCAGACGATATCGCCGGACGCCTCGATAACGATGCCGTTGCTATAAACCGGGTCCAATTCGGCAATCAGCTCGCCCGTGCCGTCCGCGTTGAGCGCGAACAGCCTCGACGCATCCGGGCGGTTCACCGGGTCGAAGGCACCGCCCGGGTCGGTGAAATACAGCCGCCCGTCCGGACCGAATGCCAGATCGTTCGGCGCGCGGAGCGTATGCCCGGCGACTTCGGTGGCCAGAACTTCGACTTTGCCGCTCGGCGTGATCCGCTGGATCGACGGCGGGCGCTTGTCCTTCGCGCGCCACGGGCCGATCACGCCGCCGTTCTGCGTGACATAGCAATACCCGTCGGCAGCGGCCAGCACGGCATTCGGACCGCCGCCCACATAGGCGAACTGCTCCACCGGATGGCCTGGCCGCCACACGGAGACCTGGCTGCGGTAGGTCTCGACGAAGATGATTCGCCCATCGGGCAGTGGCGACGGCCCTTCGGGCCAGCCCAGCCCATCCGCCAGCAATTCGATTTTCATGTCCGCTCTCTCCCTCGTTCAGGCGATGCGTTGAGGTCAACCGGCGAAGCGTGGCTCGGGAAGTCCCTTGACGCCCAGGCCATACACCGCGAACACGCCGCCCGCGCTGGGTTCCTTTTGCGGAATCCCCTTGATCGGCCGGCCCATGCTGGTGAGATACAGCACATCCAGATCGGGGCCGCCGAACATCACGCTGGTGAGGTTGCGCACCGGACATTCGATCATGCGGTCGATCCGGCCGTCTGGCGCATAGCGGATGATCCGGCCGCCGAAAACATGGGCGTTCCAGATATAACCTTCCGCGTCCACCGTCGATCCGTCGAACGTGCCCGCGTAATCTCGCGTCGAGGAAAAGACGCGGCGGTTGGCGATCTTGCCGGTCTCGATGTCGTAGTCGTACGCGTACATCACGTCGTCGTAGGAATCGCAGAAATAGAACGTCCTGTTGTCCGGGCTCCAGCACGGGCCGTTCGAGCATTTGATGCCGGACTCCAGCCGGTGGATCGACAGATCCGGGTCGAGGCGGTACAGCGCCGAATTGCGCACCGG
>JAKBCB010000390.1 GCA_021808185.1 Pseudomonadota bacterium | reverse complement strand
CACGATGTGCGGCGTTTGGACCATCGCGGGCCTCACTCCAGAACGCGCGTGCTGATATTATATCCGAAACGGTGATGCAACGCTCTCCGAGCCGAAAGCACGGCCACATGTTCGACAGCCACGCCGCGCCGGGACATGACCGCGGCGCCTGACCAGACGACCGGCACCGCCCCCCCGGCCGCGACCCTCGCCGCCTTGCGCGACGCGCTCGCGGCGGTGGCCGACGGTGTGGCCCTGTTCGACGCCGACGGCACGGTGCTGATGCGCGCCGGGACGTTGCACGACCTGGACCGCGGCGCCGGCGCATTGTTCGCCCAGGCGCAGCGGCTGCGCGAGCATTTCCGCGCCGATCTCGCCGAAGGCTGGCTCGATCTGGCCGAGAGCGAGATCGAGGACGTGCTGGACACGGTGATGGCCCGGTTCGACACCGTGCGCCACGGCGCGGCGCCGGCCGTGGAGGCCAGTTGGCTCCGCCTGCCGCACGGGCGGCGGCTGTTGCTGCAACGCGATGTCTCCACCGAGCGGAAGCGGCGCGACGACCTGCTGGACCGCAGCCTGCACACCGCGCGCGAGGCGGCGCAGTTGCGCGCGATGCACGACGCGCTGGCCGATGGCATCGCGCTGGTCGGCGCCAACGGCACCGTCGTCGCCGTCAACCGCACGCTGCGCGACCAGGGCGGCCCCGCCTGGGCGCGGGCCGGCCAGCGCCACCACATCGCCGATATCCTGTGGCAGGAGGTACGCCACGGCGCCGCGCTGAAGACCGAGACCGACCTCGCCAACGAACTGGCCTGCCGGCGCGAGCGGTTCGAGGCGGCGGACGGCACCCCCGACCTGCGCCGCTCCCCCGACGGGCGCTGGGTGGAGGCGATCTGGGCCAAGCTGCCGGACGACCGCCGCCTGCTGGTCCACCGCGACGTGACCGAGCGCGTGCGCCATGACGCGGCGCTGGAACGCGCGCGGTTGGATGCGGAGCGGACCCGGGCGCTGATGCAGACGGTGCTCGATACCATGCAGGACGGCGTGTTGCTGGTGGATGCGAACGACGTATGCCGTTACGCCAACAAGGCGGCGCTCGCGATGCACGATTTCTCGCCCGAGCAGATCGCGGGCCTGCCGGGTTTCGCCGATCTGCTGCGCCTGCAAGTGGCGCGGCACGAATTCGGGCCGCCCGGGCAGACCGAACAACTCATCGCCGAGGGCATGGCGCGGTTCCGTGCCGCCTCCGGTTACACCTACACCCGACGAAGCGGCAACGGCACCTGGATCGAATTCTCCTATTTCCGCGTGCATGAGGGCGGCACGCTCGCGGTCTATCGCGACGTCACGGCGCTGAAGCACCAGGAGGAGCAGCTGGCGCGCGAGCGCGACGCGGCCCAGGCCGCCCGCGCCGAGGCGGAGGCCGCCACTCTCGCCAAATCCACCTTCCTCGCCACCATGAGCCACGAGATCCGCACGCCGATGAACGGGGTGATCGGCATGATGGACGTGCTGGAGAGCGATGCGCTGTCGGCGGAGCAGCGCCAGGTTGTCGCCACCATGCGCGAATCCGCGACCACCCTGCTGCGCATCGTCAGCGACGTGCTGGACTTCTCCAAGATCGAGGCCGGCGGGCTGGACCTGGAGGAAGCGCCGTTCTCGCTGGCGGCCCTGGTGGCCGGCGCCGCCGGTGCGTTGCGCCCGCCCGCGCTGGCGCGCGGCCTCACGCTCGACGACGAGGCACGGGGCGAGCCGGACCTGCTGCTCGGCGATCCCACGCGGCTGCGGCAGATCCTGTTCAACCTGCTCGGCAACGCCCTGAAATTCACCGAGCACGGCCACATCGCCGTGACCGCGCGGAGCAGCCGGCTGGCGGATGGCTGGGCGCGGGTGGAATTCGCGGTCAGCGACACCGGCATCGGCATCGCCCCGGAGGTGCTGCCGCGCCTGTTCACCCCCTTCACCCAGGGCGACAGCTCCACCACCCGCCGCTTCGGCGGCACCGGGCTCGGCCTGTCGATCGTCCGCCGGCTGACCGAGGCGATGGGCGGACAGGTGGCGGTGGAGAGCCGGCCCGGCGAGGGCGCCTGCTTCCGCGTCGTTCTGCGGCTGCGCGCCGCCCCGGCGACGGCGCCGCCGCCGCCGCAACCCACGACGCTCGCGCCGCTGCCGGCCGCGCGGGTGCTGGTGGTGGACGACCACCCGATCAACCGCGACGTGCTGTTGCGCCAACTGGCGATGCTGGGCGTGGCCGCCGACGCCGCCGGCCACGGCGCCGAGGCGCTGGACCGTTGGCAGCAGGACGGCCCGTACGCCGTGGTATTGTGCGACCTGCACATGCCGGTGCTGGACGGCTTTGCCCTCACGCGGCGGTTGCGCCTGCGGGAAGCCGAGACGGGCGCGCCGCGCACGCCGATCGTCGCCGTGACCGCCAACGCGCTGGCCGGCGAGGCGGAGCGGTGCGCCGAGCTCGACATGGACGGGTTTCTCGTCAAGCCGATCACCATCGGGCGGCTGCGCGGCGCGCTGGAACGCTGGTTGCCGCTCGCCACCCCGCCCGCGCCGCCCGAAGCCGCGGACGCCCCGGTGCTGGACCGCACGGCGCTCGCGGCATGGCTCGGCAGCGACGCCGCCGCCATTCGCGCCCTGCTCGACCGTTTTCTCGCCAGCGCCCGCGCGGCGGAGGCAGACCTCGCGGACGCGGTGCTCGCGCGGCCGGCGGAGGTGGCGGTGGCGGCGCATCGGCTGAAAGGCGCCGCGTACGCGGTGGGCGCGCGCGGCATCGCCATGGTCGCGGGGCACCTGGAAGACGCCGGCCGCGCCGCCGACACCGCCGCGTGCGCGGCCGGCATCGTGGCCCTCGCCGCCGAAATCCGCCGCCTCGCCGCCGACCTCGCGCCGGAGGCTGGCTGATGCGGTCACGCCAACGCGGTGAGCCCGAGCATCACCCGCCGCATCGCCGCCCCACCATCCGGCAGCCGTGCTGTCCCGCCTTTGACTTGCCTCAACCATGTCCGCGCGCCGGTTGACCCGGCCGGCCGCCTCCCGTCCTATGCGCCGCTTCGCAACACCCCCGGGGAGGCCAGCATGGGCGTGATCCGCCAGCAGATCGAGACGTTGGAGGATAGCCCGATCGTGGAGGTGTTCCGCGAGGGTTATCATCTCCCCGACCTGATCCCGATGTGGGCCGGCGAGCCGGACGTGCCGACCCCGGACTTCATCTGCGACGCCGCCGCCCGCGCGCTTCGCGAGGGCCGCACCTTCTACACCCCCAATCGCGGCGTGGCGCCGCTGCGGCAGGCGCTGATCGGCTACCACCGCCGGCTGTACGGCGTGGAAATCCCCGACGATCGCATCGCGCTGACGCTGTCCGGGATGAACGCGGTGATGCTGGTGGCGCAGGCCACGGTGCAGCCGGGCGACAACATGATCGCCATCACGCCGTCCTGGCCGAACATCATGCGCGCGATGCAGATCAACGGCGCCGATGTGCGCGAGGTCATGCTGTCGCGCGGCAACGAGGGCTGGCGGCTGGATCTGGACGCGGTGTTCGCCGCAAGCGACGAGCGCACGCGCGTCATCTACCTCGCCTCCCCCGGCAACCCGACCGGCTGGCAGATCGAACGCGCGCAGGCCGAGCGGCTGCTGGAGTTCTGCCGCGCGCGCGGCATCGCGATCCTGTCGGACGAGGTGTACCACCGCCTCGTCTATGACCGGCCGGTGGCGTTCAGCTTCCACGAGATCGCCCGCGCCGACGACCCGGTTTTCATCGTCAACAGCTTCTCGAAAGCCTGGGCGATGACGGGCTGGCGCTTGGGCTGGGTGACATATCCAAGCTACGCGCTGAGCGCGTTCGAGAAACTTATCCAGTTCAACACCTCGGGCGGGCTGGAGTTCCTGCAACACGGCTGCATCGCAGCCCTGGAACACGGCGAGGAATTCGTGAAGTTCTTCGTCGATCGCTGTGCCACGGCGCGCGGCATCGCCAACGAACGGCTGAACGCCATGCCACGCGTGACCAACATCCCGAACAGCGGCGCGTTCTACGCCATGATCGAGATCGATGGCGTGAC
>JAKBCB010000389.1 GCA_021808185.1 Pseudomonadota bacterium | reverse complement strand
CTGCTCGACCCCCTGGTTGAGCAGGGCGGCCATGTGCAGGTCGCGCTCCCCGGGCCGTGCGGCGCCCATGACCACGCCGATCAGGCGCACATCGCCATGCACGGCCGAGGTGACGAGGTTGAAGCCGGACGCCTCGGTGTAGCCGGTCTTGATGCCGTCCGCCCCCGGATAGCTCTGGAGCAGGTGGTCGTGGTTGGGGATGGTGCGGCCGTGGAACATGAAGGACGGGATGCTGAAGTAGCGGTACTGCGCCGGGAAGTCCTGCACGAGATGCCGCGCCAGCACGGCGAGATCGCGCGCCGTCGTGACCTGTTCCGGGTCGGGCAGGCCGGAGGCGTTGCGGAACACCGTGTTGGTCATGCCGAGCGCCCGGGCGCGCAGCGTCATCATCTGCGCGAATCGCGCCTCGTCCCCGCCGCCGAGCAACTCGCCGAGTGCCGCGGCGGCGTCGTTGGCCGATTTGGTGACAAGGCCGAGGATCGCCTGTTCGACGGTGATGCGGGTGGCGGGCATCAGGCCGAGCTTGGAGGGCGACATGGCGGCGGCGCGCGCCGAGACCGGGACCACCTGATCGAGCGCGAGCCGGCGGTCGCGCAGCGCCTCGAACGTCATGTAGAGGGTCATCATCTTGGTCAGGCTGGCCGGATGGCGCGGCTCGTCCGGGTTGGCGGCGATCAGCACGTTGCCGGTCGCGGCCTCGGTGATGATGGCGCTGTAGCGGTCCGAGCCGATCTGCGCGCGGGCGGGGCCGGCGAGCAGCGCGAGGCCGAGGACGATTCCCGCCGCGATGCAGGCCAACCCGCGCCGCCGAGGCATCACCCATGCGCGGGGCGCGCGGCGCGCAATATCCATGGGGGCCAACCCTTTTCCGAACCGTCGGGCTCCCTTCATAGCCGGGGGTGGGCGCCGCTGTCCAGCACCCCGGCCTGATGAAAAGCCGGTTTTTGAAAGGGTTAAGGCGCAGACCTGCGACGGATGCGAGCGGCGCCAGGGCGCCAAAGGCCGGCGCCGAGCCCATTCGGGGCTTATTGTGCAGCGCACAAAAATGGCTTGACCCGGTGTTACGGTGTTTCTATGTTCACATTGTGCGGTGCAGCAAACACCGACCGGCGACATCAGTTACGGGGCGGCGGGATGCGGGCGACCACGCGGGTTGCCGGGCGGCTCGGCGATCCGGGCACAAGGAGAGCAGCCAATGGCGAGCAAGAAGAGCGTCGAGGCCGTCGAGGCAGAGGTCGTGCCCGCCCAGGCGGCGCCCGCTGCCGCCGTCGAGCAGACGACGAAGAAGGCCCTCGCCCTGACCACGGCGAGCATCGAGAAGACCAAGACAGAGGCAACCGCCAATATGGAGAAGGCAATGAAGACCGCGGAAGACATGGTGACGTTCGGGCAGGGCAACATGGAAGCGTTCGTGAAGGCTGGCCAGATCTGGGCCGCCGGCGTGCAGGACCTGAGCAAGCAGATGGCTGCCACCGCCCAGGCGCAGATGGACCAGACGGTTGCCACCTTCAAGGCGCTGGCCGGCGTGAAGTCGTTCAAGGAAGCGGTCGATCTGCAATCGACCCTCGCGCGCTCGACCGTCGAGAAGGCCGTGGCCGAGACCGGCAAGCTGACCGACGCCTCGATGAAGCTCGCCGAGCAGACGTTCGCGCCGATCACCGCGCGCGTGACGCTGGCGGTGGAAAAGTTCGGCCGCCCGGTCTGATTGCCGCGATCGCCTGATCGCGACATCGACCGACGTGCCGTCCGCCGCACCCAAGGGTGCGCGCGACGTGGAGCCGGCCCGGGATCCCCCCTCCCGGGCCGGCTTTCGTTTGTACGCCGCGCCCTTGCGCGGGCGCGGGGCATGCCCAACATGCGATCTCCGCCGGCCGGGGACGCGCGATGGGCTTCCCCCGGGGGCATGATTTTCGATATCCTCATCTTTCAGTCGCAGGCGTTGGCGGCGAGGGTGCGTGCGGCAGGGTGGATCGTGACAGAGTGGCTGGTGACAAGGGCGGCGGACGCTGGGACAAGCGGTTGCGACCATGAGTGACGGCGACAAGCGCACCGACGGCGGGCGCACGGACGGGACGGAGGGGCCGAACACCGGCGTGGTGGTCAAGGCCCGGCCGAAGACCCGCAAGCCGGCCATGTACAAAGTGCTGATGCTGAACGACGACTACACGCCGATGGAATTCGTCGTGCATGTCCTGGAACGCTTCTTCCAGAAAACGCGCGAGGAAGCCACGCGCATCATGCTGCATGTGCACAGGCGCGGCGTGGGCGTGTGCGGCGTGTTTACCTACGAGGTCGCCGAAACCAAGGTGACGCAGGTGATGGACCTCGCCCGGCAGAACCAGCACCCGCTCCAGTGCACGATCGAAAAGGAATAGTGCCCTGATCGGCGCCCTGGCCGCACGCGATAGTATCGCTGGTCGCCGAGGCGGTTCGTCAGCCCCGCCATGTGGCCGGGCTGGGCGAGCCCTTTCGGAATTTTAAGTAAGTGGCAGTGAGATTCCGCGTGCGCACGGGGCGCGAACGCGAAAGAATGGATTTGTACCACGGCACGGGTGCCGTGCCCGGTATCGCAGTTTCCGATCCGGATTGTCTCGCGCCCATGCCTGCGTGCCACCTGACCTGAGTGAAGGAGCGTCGGACAATGCTCTCCCGCAACCTTGAACAGACGCTCCACCGCGCCCTCTCGTTCGCCAGCGAACGCAAGCACGAGTACGCGACCCTGGAACATCTGCTGCTCGGCCTGACGGACGACACCGATGCGGCCACCGTGCTGCGCGCCTGCGGTGTCGATCTGGACAAGCTGCGCACCGACCTGACCGAATTCCTCGACAAGGATCTGGCGGGCCTCGCCACCGACCGGCCCGGCGACCCCAAGCCCACGGCCGGCTTCCAGCGCGTGGTGCAGCGGGCGGCGATCCATGTGCAATCCTCCGGGCGCGACGAGGTCACCGGCGCCAACGTGCTGGTCGCGCTGTTCAGCGAGCGCGAGAGCCACGCCGTCTATTTCCTGCAATCGCAGGACATGACGCGGCTGGACGCGGTGAACTTCATCAGCCACGGCATCGCCAAGGCCCCGGGCCGCGGCCAGGCCCGCCCGGCGCAGGGCGCGCAGGAAAACCACCAGGAGCAGGAGCGCGACGAGAAGCCGGCCCGGCGCGGGCAGGACGCGCTGTCCAATTACTGCGTGAACCTGAACAAGAAGGCGCTGGCCGGCAAGATCGACCCGCTGATCGGCCGCGACTCGGAGATCGAGCGCACCATCCAGATCCTGTGCCGCCGCACCAAGAACAACCCGCTGTACGTGGGCGATCCCGGCGTGGGCAAGACCGCCATCGCCGAGGGGCTGGCCAAGCGCATCGTCGAGGGCGACGTGCCGGAAGTGCTGGCGAAATCGACCATCTACGCGCTGGACATGGGCGCGCTGCTCGCCGGCACCCGCTATCGCGGCGACTTCGAGGAGCGGCTGAAGGCCGTCGTCACCGAGTTGGAGGCGCAGCCCTACGCGGTGCTGTTCATCGACGAAATCCACACGGTGATCGGCGCGGGGGCCACCAGCGGCGGGGCGATGGATGCGTCCAACCTGCTCAAGCCGGCGCTCGCCTCCGGCACGCTGCGCTGCATCGGCAGCACGACGTACAAGGAGTTCCGCAACTACTTCGAAAAGGACCGCGCCCTGGTGCGCCGGTTCCAGAAGATCGACGTGAACGAGCCTTCGACCGAGGACGCGGTGAAAATCCTGCGCGGCCTGAAGGTGAACTACGAGAAGCACCACAAGGTCCGCTACACCGACGAGGCGATCCGCGCCGCGGTGGAGCTGTCGGCCAAATACATCCACGACCGCAAGCTGCCGGACAAGGCGATCGACGTGATCGACGAGGTCGGCGCCAGCCGGATGCTCCAGCCCGAGCATAAGCGGCGCAAGACGGTCACGCTGCGCGACGTGGAGGAGATCGTGGCGAAGATCGCCCGCATCCCGCCCAAGAGCGTCTCGGCCGACGACAAGGAAACGCTGCGCAATCTGGAGCGTGACCTGAAGTCGATGGTGTTCGGCCAG
>JAKBCB010000388.1 GCA_021808185.1 Pseudomonadota bacterium | reverse complement strand
CACATTTTGTTCGTCGGTCCCGTCGGTGCTGATGCTGACCGGCGCGCCCTGGGCATCGAGCGCCACCAGCGAGCAGGTCGCATCGAAGCCGATGCCCTGCACCGCGACGTCGCCAGCTTCTTCCAGCGCCTCGCGTACCGCTTCGCACACCGCGCGCCATATTCCGTCGGAGGATTGTTCCGCGTGGTCCGGATGCGGCCGCCACATGCGGATCGGACGCACCGCGCTGCCGAGTTTATGGCCAAGCAGGTCGAACACGCCGGCGCGCGCGCTGCCGGTTCCGACATCCACGCCGATCGCGACTGGCCGCATCATGCTCGCCCCCCGTTTTGCCGCGCGCGGACGCGCTGCATCGCGCATATCCGGGCCAAGGGCTGGTGGCAAGCGCGGCGCCGGTGTGCCGGGGGCGGAAATAAAAAGGCCCGCCAATTTTTGGCGGGCCGGATCGGTGGAGTTTATTGGGTCAGGTATCGACGCAAAATAGCCCCCGCGCTGCGCTGGGGTGCGTGGCGGCGACCGATCCGGCCGCCACGTCACCCCACCGCCACGGTTAGTCTCAGAGGTGGGCGATCGTTGTCGGCTTGGCGCCCTGGAAGGCGATCGTCGTGCCGTCGGAGAGCGTGAGCGAGGAACTGCCGCCGGTTTGGAACGCGTTGACCGCCGCCACATCGCTCGCGCCGAGGGACTGCGAGGCGCTCGCGAGGTTGGAGATGAACAGCACGTCCGAGGCCTGCCAATTCTCGATGGTGATCGTATGGGCCGGCGGGGCCGACCCGTCGATATAGACCACGAAGGTATCGCTACCCGCGCTGGAGCCCATCAGCGTGCTGTCGCCCGTGAACGTGCCACCCGCGGCCGCCGGCAGCGTCTGGTTCACGATCTGCCACGTATTTCCGCCCGCGGCGTTGGCGGCGTTGATCGTGTCGTTGTTGCCGAAGCTGACGAAGGTGTTGCCCTTGGTGGAGGCCGCTTGCGTGATCGTGAGGTTCTCGTTGGACGACCCGAAGGCCAGCACCGAGGACGCGCCCGCGCCACCGGAGATGCTGTCCGCGCCACCGCCGCCGAAGAACTCGAAGCTGGTCGCGCCGACGCTGTAGCTGCCGCCGCCCTTGCCGCCGAACACCGTCTCTGCCGCCGCCGCCGAGACCGTCACCGCGCCAGCGCCGCCGAGGAAGAACAGGCTCGCCGCCGTGCCGCCCGCGTTGCTGTACCCGATCGCGCTTGACGCGAAGATCGTGTCCGCGCCGCCGGCCATGGCGTTGAAGGTCGAGGCCGGCACGCTGACCGCGGTGACGTATTCCGTCGCCGGGCCGGCGTTGATCATGTTGCCGCCGTCGTGGTCGAAGATCAGCTGGCTGCCACCCGTGGCGTTCAGCGTGACCACACCGCCCGTGCCGGTGACCACCGTGGTGGCGCCGCCCGTCGCCATGATATCGGTGGCAGTCTTGACGTACAGCAGGTTCGAGGTGCCGACCTCCGCCTTCACCGTGTCGGCGCCGCCGCCCGGGGTCGCGGGCGCGGTGAGATCGACCGTGGTGGTGGCGATAACCGCCGCCGCCGCCGCCGCGGAGGCGCTGGCCGCGCCACCGACTGCGCCGAGATCGACCTCGGAGCCCGAACCTGTCAGCTTGACCTGGACCGGGCTACCCGGATCGATCTTGACAGTGTCGTTATTGCCGCTGGCGCTGACCGAGTAATTACCGAAGAACGACATCAAAGCGCCCGGCGCATTGTCGGCGACGCTGCCGCCTGTGCCGGTGCCGACGACCACTCCGGCGGAGCCGGTGTAATTCAGGTTATTGCCGACGATCTGGGTGTTTCCGTCACCGCCGGTGACAGGGGCCGTGCCGGCATAGATGACATAGGTGTAGCCGCTCGGGATCGACATCGAACCGGTGTACGATGCCGGGACCACAAGGGTGTGCGGGCCAGGAGTCGTCGGGGCCGCAGGAAGCGACGTGGCGCCGGGGGGCACCACGTTCACATCCGTCCCGTTCGCAGCCGCGTTGATGCTCTTCAGCAGCGCGCCCGTTTGGCCACCCGTGCTCGTGATTTGTACGCCGCCGACGGACAAAACTGTTGGTTTAGCCATGACCCAACCCTTACCAGTTAAGATTTGTTAGAGCGGATGTAAACCAGAGGGGCGTGAGTGTCAAAGCCAATTTCGCGCGAAACGCCCCCGAAACGCCCGTCGGATGTACATCCAAGTTCGCCGAAACCCTGCCGCACCCTGCGAATTCACCACCAGGATTTCGGCCCGCCAGTCGATCCCAACGAGCGAGGCCACGCCCTGCAACAACTCCGTTATCGCAACGCAGCATCAGTTTGGACCGAACCGCAGGCCGCAATCAAGCATCGATTATCGCTCAATTTGGTTAACCCGACGCCGGCACCCGCATGGCGACACATCGCCGCGCGAGGCGGGTGGCGCTGGCGGCGGGCCGGTATATACTCGGACATAACGAGGAAGGGCGGCGCCACTGGCTGCTGCTCCGATGATGGGTGGGGAAAACGATCCGGTGAGCCTGACGGCAGACGCGCCACCCGTGCTGGAATTGCGCAATATCGCCAAACGGTTCGGTGCCACCCAGGCGCTGGAGGACGTGTCGCTGACGTTGCGGCCCGGCACCGTCCACGCCCTGCTCGGCGAAAACGGCGCGGGCAAGTCCACCCTCATCAAGATCATGACCGGCGTGCATCAGCCCGATCGCGGCGAGATCCTGCTCGCCGGCCAGCCGATCGGCATCGCCAGCGCCGCCGAGGCGCAACGCCACGGCATCGCCGCGATCTATCAGGAACCCCTGCTTTTTCCAGATCTTAATGTTGCCGAAAATATTTTTATCAGCCACCAGAATCGCGGTGCCGTCACCGACTGGCGGCGCATGTTCCGCGAGGCAGAGGCGATCCTGGCCTCGCTCGGCGTGGCGCTGGACGTGCGCAGCCCGGCACGCGGCCTGACGCTCGCGGCGCAGCAATCGGTGGAAATCGCCAAGGCCATCTCTCTCAATGTCCGCGTCCTCATCATGGACGAGCCCACCGCCTCGCTCTCGGCGCATGAAGTGGCGCAGTTGTTCAAGCTGGTGCGCGATCTGCGCGCCAAGGGCGTTGCCATTCTGTTCGTGAGTCACCGCATGGAAGAGGTGTTCCAGATCGCGGACACCATTACCGTGTTCCGCGACGGAAGGCTGATTTCCACCCGCCCCGCCGCCGAGGTGACGCCACAGAGCGCGATTGCCGACATGGTCGGGCGCGAAATGGGCCTGCTGCGCCAGCGCCCGCCGGCCCCGCGCGGGGACAAGCTGCTGTCCGTCCAGGGTCTCGCCCGCGCCGGCGTGTTCGAGGGGGTCACGTTCGACCTGCATCGCGGCGAGGTGCTGGGCTTTGCGGGATTGATCGGCGCCGGGCGCACCGATATCGGCCTTGCGCTGTTCGGCATCGAACCCGCCACCGCCGGCACCATCGCCCTCAACGGCGTGGCCACCACCATCCGCTCGCCGCGTCAGGCGATGGCGCTCGGGATCGCCTATGTCTCGGAGGACCGGCGGCAGCTCGGCCTGTCGCTGCCCATGTCCATTTCCGCCAATATTTCTCTCCCGGTGCTGTCGCGATACCTCAATCGTTTGGGGCTGATCCGCACCGCCGAGGAACGGGCGACCGCCGAGTCGTTCCGCAAGCGGCTGTCGATCCGCACTCCCTCGGTCGATCTGGCCGCCGGCAAGCTCTCCGGCGGCAACCAGCAGAAAGTCATGTTGAGCAAATGGCTCAACACCCACCCCGCCCTGCTGATCCTCGACGAGCCCACGCGCGGCATCGACGTGGGGGCCAAGGCCGAGGTGCATGCGATGATCGGCGAACTCGCCGCCGAGGGGATCGGCATCATCATGATCTCCTCCGACCTGCCGGAGGTGTTGGCCATGAGCGACCGGGTGCTGGTGATGCGCGAGGGAAGGCAGATGGCGATCCTGGACCGCGCCGAAGCCGACTCGCAAACCGTGATGGGCGCCGCGATGGGCCAGCCGGTGGCGGAGCACGCGGCATGAGGTGGTTGCAGCGCCATATCCGGCCCGAGCA
>JAKBCB010000387.1 GCA_021808185.1 Pseudomonadota bacterium | reverse complement strand
GTTCACCACGGCCGCCATCGCCGCCGTGGTCGCGGGCGTGACCGCGTGGCTCACCACCTGGTTCCTGATGCGCTATTTCCGCCGCAACGACGACATGGCGCTGAACCCGTTCGCCGCCTATTGCGCTCTCGCCGGCCTGGGATCGATCGCTTGGCTGCTGGTCCGTTGAGGCGCCGGTTCCTTCTCCTCGCGGCGCTGCTGCTGCTCGGTGCCGCCGACGTCTCCCACGCCGGGCCGCCGCCGCTGGCCGCCGTGCCGATCGCGCGGCTCGACCTGCCATGGTGGAAGGCCCGGCACGAGGCCAAGCTGGCCGAGGCGAAGCGTGGCCCGGTGGATCTGGTGCTGCTCGGCGATTCGATCACGCATGACTACGAGATGACGGGGCCGGAGCCGTTCCGCGATTTCCGCGCCGTGTGGCAGCGCTTCTACGGCGATCGGCACGCGCTGAACCTGGGGTTCCCGGGCGACGCGACCTCGCATCTGCTCTGGCGCATCCTGCACGGCGAGATCGACGGCATCGCGCCGAAGGCGGCGGTGATCCTGATCGGCGCCAACAATCTCGGCCGCCTGCACTGGTCCGCGCCGGACACGGTGCGCGGCATCGAGGCCGTCGTCGCCGCGACGCATCGGCGCCTGCCGAGGACGAAAATCCTGCTGCTCGGCGTGCTGCCGAGCGATCGGGGCGCGTGGGTGATGCGGACGGCCGCCGAGATCAACGCGGCGCTGGCGGCCGAATACGGCCATGGGGCGCTGCCCTATGTCACGTATTTCGACGCCTCGCCGCTGTTTCTGCGCGGCGGCGCGGTGGACATCTCCCTTTTCTACGACCCGCTGGAAAGCCCGCCGCGCCCGGCCCTGCACCCCTCGCCGGCGGGCCAGGCCCGGATGGCGGCCGCGATCGAACCAGCGATCAGCGCCATGCTCGCAGACCGGCCGCACGGGCCGTAGCCCTATCGCTCCCGCGTGGCACGGCACTGGCATGGTCGGCGCCGGCAGTTGAACAAGGACGAGGGCGGATGGAATTCGATCTGGTGGTGCGCGGCGGCACCGTGGTGACGGGCACCGACACGGTACGGGCGGATGTCGGCATCCGCGACGGCAAGATCATGGCGGTCGCCGCCAGCCTCTCCGCCCCGGAGACCCTCGACGCGGACGGGCTGCTGGTGCTGCCGGGCGGGGTCGATACGCATTGCCATATCGAGCAGCTCCGCGCCGACGGCACCGCCGACGAGGAGACATGGGAGAGCGGCAGCGCCTCCTGCCTCGCCGGCGGCACCACCTCGGTCGTCACCTTCTCCACCCAGTTCAAGGGCGCCGGCATTCTGGCGCCGCTGGCCGAGTATCGGCGCCGGGCCGCGCGGTCGATGGTGGACTATTCGTTCCATCAGATCATCACCGACGCCACCGACGAGGTGATCTGGAACGAGATACCGCAAATCGTCGCGGAGGGCATTCGTAGCCTGAAGGTGTTCCTGACCTACGATCCGCTGCATCTGGACGACCGCGCCTATTTGCGCGTGCTCGCCGCCGCCCGGCGCAACGGCGCCTTCGTCACCGTGCATTGCGAGAATTACGAGGCGATCGGCTGGCGCACCGAGGCGCTGCTGGCGGCCGGGCATACCGCCGCGAAATACCATTCCTGGTCGCGCCCGAGCATCGTCGAGCGCGAAGCCACGCACCGCGCCATCGCGCTCGCCGAACTGGTCGATCAGCCGATCCAGGTGTTCCACGTCTCGTGCGAGGAAGTGGCCGAGGAAGTGGCGCGCGCGCAGGCACGCGGGCTGAAAGTCTGGGCGGAGACCTGCACGCAGTATTTCGTGCTCACCGCCGAGGACCAGGACCGGCCAGGGTTCGAGGGGGCCAAATTCATGTGCAGCCCCTCGCCGCGCGGGGCGGACGAGCACGCGCGCATGTGGGACATGGTACGGCGCGGCACCATCGACGTGGTCAGCTCCGACCATTCCGGCTGGTGCTACGACGGCCCGCGCGGCAAGCGGATGAACGGCGACACCGCCAATTTCCGCGACACGCCCAACGGCGTGCCCGGCCTGTCGGCGCGCCTGCCGGTGCTGTTCAGCGAAGGCGTCGCGAAGGGGCGCATCGACCTCAACCACTTCGTCCGCCTGACCGCCACCAACCCCGCGAAACTGTTCGGGCTTGCCGGCAAAGGCAGCATCGCCGTGGGGTTCGACGCCGATCTGGTGCTGTGGGATCCCACCAAGCGGGTCACGATCACCAACGCGACCATGCAGCAGGCGATCGACTACACGCCGTACGAGGGCATGGTCGTGACCGGCTGGCCGGTGGCCACCGTGCTGCGCGGCCGGGTGGCGATGCGCGATGGGCGCGTGCAGGCCGAGCCGGGGAGCGGAAAATTCCTGCCGCGCGCGCCCTACGACATGATCCGCCCGCGCGGCGTGCTGCCGAACGGGTTCGACACGTCGCAATTCGCCTGACCCCACCCGCATCGGCGCCTTCACCGGGGCTTAACGCGCCCCGGTGAGGGTTCCCCGATGCATGTTTCTCCGTCGCCCCAGCCCCCCTCCGCCCCGCTCCAGGCCATCCGGGCCGCCGCCCTCGGCGGTGCGCTCGGCGCGTTGGAGGCCGGGCGACTGGCGGCGGCAGAGGCGCAAGCGGGCTCCTGGGCGGCACGGGATCCGGAGGATATCGAAGCGACGCTGCTGCTCGGGCTGGCTGTCGCGGCCCAGGGGCAGCCCGCGCGCGCGGCGCCGCTGCTGCTGAAAGTGGCGGCGGCGCGGCCGGGTTTCGCGCATCCCTGCCACGAATTCGCGCGGTTGCGGCCGGACGCGCCGGGCCTCGTCGCGGCGCAGTTCCGCGCCTGCCGCGCGCTCGCGCCGGGCGACGCGCGGCTGGGCTACGCCTACGCCGATTTCCTGCTCGACAACGGCGCCCCCGCCCCCGCCGCCGCCGTGCTGCGCGCGCTGCTCGCCGCCACGCCCGATTTCACGCCCGCGCATAATCTGTTCGGCATGGCGCTGCTGGAACTGGGCGACATGGCCGGCGCCATCGCCGCGTTCCACCGCGCGCTGACGCTCAACGCCGACGAGGGCGCGGTGTGGGCCAATCTCGGCATGGCGCTGAAGATCGAGGGGCGGTTCGACGAGGCGCTGGCCGCCCACAACGAAGCCGTCGCGCGCGCGCCGGAGGATGCGCGGCTGCGGCTCAATCGCGCGGTGACGCTGCTGCGCGCGGGGCGCATGGCCGAGGCGTGGCCGGACTACGAGTCCCGCCTCGCCGCCGGGCGCGGCCTGAACCTGCCGCTGGACACGCTGCTGCCCGCCGTCGCCGGGCTCGATCTGGCCGGGCGGACGGTGCTCGCCTGGCACGAGGAAGGCTTCGGCGACACGCTGCAATTCGGCCGCTATCTGCCGCTGCTGGCGGCGCGCGGGGCGCGCGTGCTGGTGCGCCTGCCCGCGCCGCTGCGGCGGCTGTTCGCCGCCATGCCGGGGATCGAGGTGATCGACGACGTCGCGCCGCCGCCGGTGTTCGACTGGCATGTGCCGGTGTTCAGCCTGCCGCGCGCGTTCGCGACCACGCTGGCGACAATCCCGGCCGAGCTGCCCTATCTGCGCGCCGATCCGGCGCTGGCCGGCCCGTGGGGCGCCCGGCTCGGCGCGGCCTTGCCGGCGGCGGCGCTGCGCGTCGGCATCGTCTGGGCCGGGCAGGCGCGGCCCTGGCTGCCCTGGTTCACCACGCTCGACGGACGGCGCAGCATGGCCCTGGCCACCCTGGCACCGCTGGCCGCCGTGCCGGGCGTGGCCCTGGTCAGCCTGCAAAAAGGCCCGGCGGCCCGCGACTTGCGCGCCCTGCCGCGCGGCATGGCGGTGCACGACCCGATGGAGGACGCCGCCGACTTCGCCGACACCGCCGCGATCGTCGAACATCTCGACGCGGTGGTGAGCGTCGATACCTCGGTGCCGCATCTGGCCGGGGCGCTGGGCAAGCCAGTGCTGCTGCTCGACCGCTACGACAGTTGCTGGCGCTGGCTGAGCGGGCGCGAGGACAGCCCCTGGTACCCGACGCTGCGCGTCCTGCGCCAGCCGACGCCCGGAGACTGGGCCACGGTGGTGGCACGG
>JAKBCB010000386.1 GCA_021808185.1 Pseudomonadota bacterium | reverse complement strand
GGGCATCGCCGGCCTCGTCGGCGCCGGACGCACCGAGTTCGCCCGCGCGGTGTTCGGGGCGGACGAACGGTTTTCCGGCGAGATCACCCTGGACGGCGCCCGCCTGAGGATCACGAGCCCGCGCGATGCGATCCGCGCCGGCATCGGCCTGGTGCCAGAGGACAGGAAATTGCAGGCGCTGTTCCTGGCGCAAGCCGTGCGCAGCAATTTCTCCATCGCGGCGCTGGCACAGTTCCTCTGGCTCGGCGTGTTCACCCGCGAGGGGGCGGAGGCGGCGGCGCTGGAGCATTACCGCAAGGCGCTGAAGATCCGCATGAGCAGCGGCGAGCAATCGGTCATCAACCTCTCGGGCGGCAACCAGCAGAAAGTCGTGCTGGCGCGCTGGCTGGCGCTGAAGCCGAAAGTGCTGATCGTGGATGAGCCAACGCGCGGCGTGGACATCGCGGCCAAGGCGGAGGTGCACGAACTGCTCGACGAACTGGCCGGCAGCGGCATCGCGGTTGTCGCGATCTCCTCGGAGTTGCCGGAGGTGATGGCGATCAGCGACCGCATCGTGACGATGCGCGAGGGGCGCATCACCGGCGAACTGGCCGCCTCCGACGCAACGCAGGAGCGGCTGATGGAATTGATGACGCTGGAGCCGGCGGCGTGATGGCGCGGCGCTCGCCCCCTTCCCCCGGCCCTCTCCCGCAACGGGAGGGGGAGACGCATGCCCTGAGGACGGAAAATGTCGCAGACGGTCGCTGACCCCGCCCCCGCCCGCCGCCTGGAGGCCGCGACGCTGCTGGGGCGGGCGGCGCCGCTGGTGTTCCTGCTGGTGCTGATGCTGGTGTTCTCGGTGATGGAGCCGCGCTTCTTCTCCGAACTCAACCTGTTCAACGTGATGCGGCAGATTTCCATCACGGGCCTGATCGCCCTGGGCATGACCTTCGTCATCCTCACCGGCGGCATCGACCTATCGGTGGGGTCCATCGTGGCCCTCGCGGGGCTGGTCGCCGGTGCGATGAACAAGGGCTCGTCCGCCAACACGCTCACGCTCGACGATACCGTGGTGGCGGGCTACCCGGTGATCGTCTCGGTGGCGGTCGCCGCGCTCATCGGGCTGGCCGCCGGGCTGTTGCAGGGGGTCGCCATCACCACGCTGAACGTGCCGCCGTTCGTCGTCACGCTCGGTGGTCTGTCGACGATGCGCGGCGCGGCGCTGCTGTATTCCGGCGGCGGTCCGATCAGCAGTTTCGACGACGCCTACCGCTTCTGGGGCCAGGGCAAGCTCGGGCCGGTGCCGGTGCCCGTGATCATCTTCCTCGCCGCCGCCCTCCTCTGCCACATCGTGCTGCGGCATACGCGCTACGGGCGGCATATCTACGCCATCGGCGGCAATGCCGAGGCGGCGCGGCTCTCGGGGCTGAACGTGCGCGGGCTGACATTGAGCGTGTATGTGATCGTCGGCCTGTTCGCGGGGCTTGCCGGCTTCGTGTTGTCCTCGCGCCTGAACTCGGCCGAGGCGGTGGCGGGCCAGGGCTACGAGCTGACGGTGATCGCGAGCGTGGTGATCGGCGGCACCAGCCTGTTCGGCGGCCTCGGCGGCGTGCTGGGCACGGTGGTGGGCGCCATCCTGATCGGCGTGCTGATCAACGGCCTCGTGCTGATGAACGTCTCGCCGTACATCCAGCAGATCATCATCGGCGTGATCATCGTGCTGGCGGTGGCGTTCGACCGGTTCGTGAAGGGGCGGCGGCGGCGATAGCCGCCGCCTTGCCTCAGAACTGCACGCCGCGCGTCAGCGCCCCATCCACCACGAGGTTGGTGCCGGTGATGAAACTGGCGGCGGGGCTGGCCAGGAACACCGCGGCGCGGGCCATTTCCTCCGGCCGGCCCATGCGGCCGGTCGGGTTCAGCGACAGCGCCTTGGCGAACAGGTCCGGCATGTGCTGCTCGATCCGTTCCCACACGCCGCCGGGGAAATACGTGTTGCCGGGCGAGACGGTGTTGGCGCGGATGTTCTTCGGCGCGAGGTTCAGCGCCAACCCTTGCGCGTAGTGGATCAGCGCCGCCTTGAAGGCGCCATACGGGCCGGCGGCGAAGTCGATCTCGCGGCCGGAGACGCTGGCGATGATGACGATGGCGCCGCAGGTGCTTTCATGCAGGTACGGCAGCGCCGCCTCGATCGTGTGCACCGTGCCCATCATGTCCGTCTCGAACCCCGCCTTCCAGCCGGCGTCGTCGTTGGAGATGGCGAGCGCGCTGACATTGGGGATGACGATATCGAGCCCGCCCATCTCGGTCGCCGCGTCCGCCACCCAGGCGGCGAGCGCCGGGCCGTCGGTGACATCCACCGCGCGGCCGGTGGCGGGCACCCCCATGCCGCGCAGATGCGCGACCGTCGCCGCCACCTCGTCCGGATTGCGGGCGCAGACGGCGACGGCGGCACCCTCCCGCGCCAGATGCTCGGCAATGCACCCGCCGATACCCTTGGTACCGCCGGTGACCAACGCCTTCTTGCCCGCGAGGCCGAGATCCATGATGTCCCCCTGTCGGCCGCCCAGCGCGGCTTGCATGGATTTGACTATCGTCAATGCCGGCGCGCAAGCCGGCCCCGCATGATAGCGGACCAAGCTGGAGCCGCGCCGCGATGCCCCCCACCTTTGTCACGCTGACGCTGAACCCGACCGTCGATGTCGCCTGCGACGCGCGCGCCGTGCAACCGGTGCACAAGGTGCGCACCTTCGGCGAGACCTACGATCCGGGCGGCGGCGGGGTGAACGTGGCGCGCGTGCTGCACGAACTCGGCGCCGACGTGACGGCGGTGGTCAGTTGCGGCGGCGTCTCGGGCCAGTTGCTGGAGGAGTTGCTGGCCGAGGCCGGCGTGCCGTGCCGCGCCGTGCACATCGCCGACCGCACCCGCATCTGCATGACGGTGCAGGATATTTCGAGCGGCCAGGAATACCGCTTCGTCCCCGAAGGCCCGCACCTCACCGAGTCCGAGTGGCAGGCGGCGCTGGCGGCGGCCGAGGAGCACAACCCGGACTGGCTGGTCCTGAGCGGCAGCCTGCCGCGCGGCGTGCCGGAGGATTTCTATGCGCGCGTGGCCAGGATGGCGAGCGCGCGCGGCCAGCACGTGGCGCTCGATACCTCGGGGCCGGCGCTGCGCGCGGCCCTCGGCAGCGGCCTCGCGCTGATCAAGCCGAGCGTGGGGGAGTTCGAGACGCTGGTCGGCCGCCCCCTGCGCGACGCCGAGGCGCAGGCGGCGGCGGCGTGGGATCTGGTGCGGCAGGGGGCAGCGGCACGGGTCGCGGTGACGCTGGGGCGCGACGGGGCGCTGCTGGCAACGGCGGACGGGGTGTGGCGGCAGGCGCCGCTGGATGTCCCGGTGCGCGGCGCGGTGGGCGCGGGCGACAGCTTCCTCGCGGCCATGGTGCTGTCCTTGTCGCGCGGCGACCCGCCGGCGACGGCGCTGGCCTGGGGCAGCGCCGCCGGGGCCGCGGCGGTGATGAGCACTGGCACCGCCCACCCGGCACGCGGACAGATCGAGTCGCTGTTCCGGCGCCTGTTGCCGAAATGACCCGCCAGCCGCCGAATTGCTGTTGAAGAAAGGACCGCGCGCCCGTAGGAGCTTGTCGCTAGGCGAAACGCGACGCGGATGCGTTGCACGGCGCGAAAGGGGCGCGGGACATGCTCGGCCGGATCGCGCGATCCCTGCTCCGCTCCCCGCTGACGCTCGTCGCCGCGTTGCTGTGCCTGGCGCTGAGCGCCATCGGCCTGGGCGGCGCGTATCTGCTGCTGACGGTGGGGCTGCAAACCTTCGCCGACCCCATCGTGGTGTGGCTGATGGGCGGCTTCGGACTGCTCTGGGCCGGATTCTGGATGTATCTGGGCGGCGTGGTGCTGCTGGCGGCGGCCGGGGATGTGGACTGACGCCGCCACCTTGCCGCAAGGCGCGTGGCATGGGCGCATGAGTATTTCCGAACCGCGCGGCGATTGACCGGCATGGGGCGCGCGAACATGCTCGCCCGCCCCCCAATCGCACGAGACGGTCATGAGCGACACCAGCCAGGACGCCACCATCCCCCGCCGCGGCGGCGGGCGATCCGGTCGCGGCGCGCGCGGAAAAGCC
>JAKBCB010000385.1 GCA_021808185.1 Pseudomonadota bacterium | reverse complement strand
GGGTTCGTGTTCGACGACGGGACGACAGCGCGGCTCAGTGAAGACCGTTGGATCATGACGACGACGACGGCCAACGCGCCGCGCGTGCTGCAACATCTGGAATTCGCGCATCAGGTGTTGCACCCGCAATGGCGCGTCGCCTTCGTCTCCGTCACCGACCGCTGGGCGCAATTCGCCGTCGCCGGCCCGAAATCCCGCGAGGTGATCGCATCCGTGCTCGATGCGGGCGATGTCTCGGACGCGGCATTTCCGTTCATGGCGGCGGGCGGCTTCCCGGTCCTTGGCGGAGTCGAGGCGCGGCTGTTCCGCATCTCGTTTTCCGGTGAACGCGCTTACGAAATCGGCGTGCCGGCGTCCTATGGCGATGCGCTGATCCGCAAGATCATGCAGGCGGGCGCCGCCCACGGCATCGTTCCCTACGGGCTGGAGGCGCTCGGCACCATGCGCATCGAAAAGGGCCACCCCGCCGGCGGCGAGCTGAACGGCCAGACCACGGCGCGCGATCTGGGCATGGCCCGGATGATGTCCACGAAGAAGGACTTCATCGGCCGCGCGCTGGCGCAGCGGCCGGCCTTGCTCGACCCGCAACGCCCGACCCTGGTGGGGTTGCGCCCAGTGGACCGCTCGGCCCGCTTGCGTGCCGGGGCGCATCTGCTTCCGCTCGGAACGCCGGCGAGCATCGAGCACGACCAGGGGTGGGTAACGTCGGTCGCGTTTTCGCCTTCGCTCGGCCACTGGATCGGCCTGGCCATGCTGGCCAACGGTCCGACGCGCCACGGTGAGCGCGTGCGGGCGTTCGACCCGGTGCGCGACGGCGACGCCGAGGTCGAGGTCGTCGCCCCTAGCTTCATCGATCCCGAAGGAGCGCGCTTGCGTGGCTAGTCTGTCCGCCTTCGCCGACTGCAAGGCCGTTGTGCCGGCGCACGAGGCGGCGCGCGCGACACCGGTCGAGCCGCTCGCCGCCGTCTCGCTGACTGCCTGGGACCGCGAGGCGGCGGCGGCCGCCCTGCGCGACACGCTCGGCCTCATGCTGCCGGATGCCGGGCGCTGGACCGTGGCGCAGGACATCGTTGCGGTGTGGCTCGGCCCCAACCACTGGGCCTTGCAACGCGAAGGTACCACGCCGCTGTTGCCGGAGATCGTCAGGATCGTGGGCGATCATGCGGGGCTTATCGATCTCACGGACGCCCGCGCCGTGCTGCGCCTGACAGGCCCGGCCGCACGGGAGATCCTGTCCGCCCTGTTGCCCATCGACCTGCATCCGCGCGGCTTCGCGCCCGGCCGCGCGGCCACGACGGTCACGTCGCACCTGACGGTGCAACTGCGCCAGATCGACGCCGCCCCGACCTACGAGCTGTCCGTCGGGCGCAGCTTCGCCGGCAGTTTATGGCGGGCGCTGGAATTGGCGGGGGCGGGGCGGCTGCGCCTCGGCTGAGCTTGCGCGGCGCCCGCCCGCGGCGCTATCACAGCGGCGCCGCGGGCGTAGCATAGTGGTAATGCTCCAGCCTTCCAAGCTGGCTAGGAGGGTTCGATTCCCTTCGCCCGCTCCAGCCCGCCGCTACCGCAGTCGGCCCCCCGTCGCCTTCTCCACCGCCGCTGCCACTTTCGCGCAGGCCGCTTCGATCTCGGCGTCGGTCAGCGTGCGCTCGCGTGGCTGGAACATCACTTCCAGGGCCAGCGACTTCTTCCCCGCCTCGACCTTGTCGCCTTCGTAGGCGTCGAACAGGCTGACCGAGGCGATCAACGCACGTTCCGCCCCGCGCGCGGCGCGCAGCACCGCCTCGGCGGTGACGGCGCGATCGACCAGAAATGCAAAATCCCGCCGCACCGGCATGAAGGCCGGCAGATCCGGCAGGCTCTTTTTCCGACGCTTCGGCTCCGGAACGGCGTCGAGAAAAATCTCGAACGCCACCATGGGGCCGCTGGCGTCGAGGCCCGCGAGCACGCGCGGATGCAGCGCGCCGAATGTCGCCAGCACGGTCTTCGGCCCCTGCCGCACCACGCCCGACTGGCCCGGGTGGTAGAACCCCGGAGCATCGGCGGTGACAGCCAGCGCCTCCATCGGCACGCCGAGCGCCGCGAGTGCCGCCAACGCATCGCCCTTCGCGTCCATCGCGTCCACCGGACGGGCGGGGGCGACCCAGTGACGCGGGGTGGTGCCGGCGCGCAAGCCGGCGGCGACCATGGGTTGCGCCTCGGCGGTCACCCCACGAAACGCGGGCCCGATCTCGAACAACGCCACGTCGGCAAACCCGCGCGCGGCGTTGCGCTGGGCGGCGAGGGCCAGCGTTGCGACTGGCGTCGGACGCAGCTGGTCGAGATCGGCTGCGATGGGATTGCTCAGCCGCAGCGCCGGGTCGGACGGCAGGAACAGGCTTGCTTTCGCCTCCGCCATGAAGCTGAACGTGACGCACTCCGAAAGCCCCTGCGCCGCCAGCGTCCGCCGGGCCAACGCGGCCCGGGTCTGCCTTGGCGAGAGCGTCGGTTGCGGCACCGGCGCTGGAATGGTCATGGAGACCGCCGGCACGGTGTCCAGGCCCTTCAGGCGCAGGACTTCCTCCACCAGATCGGCTTCCGGCTCGACGGCCGCGCGCCCCGCGGCCGCCTTCTCCGCCTTGGCCGGATCGAGGCCGGGGGCGAAATCCAGCTCGGTCCGCGCGGCGATGTCATTGCGCCAGGACGGAACATTCACCGTCACCCGCTCGGCATCGCGCGAGACCACGGAGAAGCCGAGGCGCTCAAGCGACGCCACCGCGTCGTCCGCCGGCACATCCAGCCCGCCGAGGCCCGCGAGCCTGGAAAACCGCAGCGACGCCGTGCGTTGCCATGCCGGCTCGGCGCCGGCCGACACCACGGCGCTCGCCTCGCCGCCGCAGAGATCGAGGATCAACCGCGTGGCCGCCTCGACCGCCGCCGGCATCAGCGCGGGGTCGATCCCACGCTCAAACCGCTGCCGCGCATCGGACACGATCTGGTGGCGGCGGCCGGTGAGCGCGATGCGGATCGGATCGAACAGCGCGCATTCGATAAAGACGGTCTTGGTCGCTTCGTCGCAGCCCGTCGCCTCGCCGCCGACCACGCCGGCCAGCGATTGCACGCCCTCGCTATCGGCGATGGCGCAATCCTCCGGCGTGACCGAGTAGGTCTTGCCGTTGAGGGCGGCGAAGCTTTCTCCCGCGCCGGGCCGCAGCGTCAGCACGCCGCCGGAAACCTTGTCCGCGTCGAACACATGCAGCGGCCGGCCGAGGTCGAAGGTGAAGAAATTCGTCACATCGACCAGCGCGTTGATCGGCCGCAGCCCGATCGCCAGCAACCGCTCGGCCAGCCATTTGGGCGACGGCCCGTTGCGCACGCCGCGCACGGTGCGGCCGAGAATCCACGGGCAGGTTCTCTCGTCCTCGATCACCCAGCGGATCGGGCTCGCGAACAGCGCGGGCACCGGCGCCGGCGCCCAGGGCTTCAGCGTGCCGAGCCCGGCCGCCGCCAGATCGCGGGCGACGCCGCGCACCGACAGCGCATCGCCCCGGTTCGGCGTGACGCTGATATCGATCACCGGGTCGTCCAGCCCCGCCCAGGCGGCATAGGCCGTGCCCACGGGCGCGTCCGCCGGCAGGTCCACGATCCCGTCATGGTCCTCGCCGAGACCCATTTCGCGCATCGACAGCAACATTCCAGCGCTCTGCACACCCCGGATCTCGCCGACCTTCAGCGTGATGCCGGTGCCGGGCACAAAGCTGCCGGGCGGTGCGAACACCGCCTTCATCCCGGTGCGAGCATTCGGCGCGCCGCAGACCACGGAAACCAGCGTGCCGTCGCCGGGATCGACCTTGCAGGCCCGCAGCCGGTCGGCGTTGGGGTGCTGCACGGCCTCGACCACATGCGCGATGCGGAACGGCGCCAGGCTCGCACCGCGATCGGTGACGCTTTCCAGTTCCAGGCCGATGCCGGTGAGCGTGTCGGTGATCTCGGTCAGCGTCGCCGAGGTTTCGAGGTGCTCGCGCAGCCAAGAGAGAGAGAATTTCATTGCTCAGACCCCCTCGTGGAGCATCGCCGGCGCCAGCGGGTTGAACCCGTAATGGCGCAGCCAGCGGATGTCGCTTTCGTAGAACGGTCGCAGAT
>JAKBCB010000012.1 GCA_021808185.1 Pseudomonadota bacterium | reverse complement strand
GATGTCCACCACCTTCCATCTCGGCTTCTGGACGACGCTGCCGATCGCCGGTCTGCTCGCCGGCTGCTGGGGCATCATGCTAGGCTTTCCGGTGTTGCGGCTGCGGGGCGACTACCTCGCCATCGTCACCCTGGCGTTCGGCGAGATCATTCGCGTCGTTCTGATCAACTGGACCAGTTTTACCGGCGGGCCGAACGGGGTGTCCGACATTCCCCGCCCAACGCTGTTCGGCCTGAAATTCAACGGCAGCGGCGACCCGGACACGTTCGCGTCGTTCTTCCATCTCGACTACAGCATCACGCAACGGTTCGTGTTTCTCTACTATGTGATTCTTGGGCTGGCACTGCTGACCAACTGGGTGTCCCTTCGGCTGCGCCGGCTACCGCTCGGCCGTGCCTGGGAGGCGCTGCGCGAGGATGAGATCGCCTGCCGCGCCCTCGGGATCAACGTCACCACCACGAAGCTCACGGCGTTCGCCATCGGCGCGACGTTCGGCGGGTTTGCCGGGGCTTTCTTCGCCACACGCCAGGGGTTTGTGAGTCCCGAGAGCTTCACCTTCATCGAGAGCGCCCTGGTGCTGGCGATCGTCGTGTTGGGTGGCCTGGGCAGCCAGTTGGGCGTGGCGCTGGCGGCGCTGGTGATGATCGGCGGGTCGGAACTGTTCCGCGATTTCGCCGAATACCGCATGCTGGTATTCGGTGTCGCCCTGGTGGTGATGATGGTGCTGCGACCGCGCGGCCTGGTTTCCGGCCGGGTTCCATCGGTGGCGCTGGGTGTACGAAAAGAGATCGCGGCCGAACTGGTCGCACAGGGCCGGGGCTGAGGGAGGCTGCCATGACCGCACCGTTGCTCTCGGTCGAGCGGCTGACCATGCGCTTTGGCGGCCTGACCGCCGTCGATACGCTGAGTTTCGAGGCCCGTGCCGGTGACATTACCGCCGTGATCGGCCCGAACGGGGCCGGCAAGACCACGGTATTCAACTGCATCACCGGCTTCTATCGGCCCACCTCGGGTGAGCTTGCACTCTCGGCCGGCAGCGGCCACCCGCATCGACTGCAGACGTTGCCAGGCCACCAGATCGCGCGTCGCGCGAAAGTCGCGAGAACCTTCCAGAACATCCGCCTGTTCGCCGGCATGACGGTGCTGGAGAACCTCATGGTGGCGCAGCACAATATGTTGATGCCTTCCGTGGTGAACGGCCTGCTGGCGGTGTTCGGCCTTGGCGGCTATCGCGCGCATGAGCGGGCGGCGATCGAGAAGGCGCGGGTCTGGCTCGACGCCATCGGGCTGACGGCGCGCGCGGACGACCCGGCCGGCGCGCTGCCGTATGGCGCGCAACGCCGGCTGGAGATCGCGCGCGCCATGTGCACCGACCCGGTGCTGCTGTGCCTGGACGAGCCTGCGGCCGGGCTGAACCCGCGCGAAAGCGACGAACTCTCCGGGCTGTTGATGCGCATTCGGCAGGGCGGCTGCTCGATTCTGCTGATCGAACATGACATGGGCGTGGTGATGCGGATTTCCGACCATGTCGTGGTACTCGACCACGGCAAGAAGATCAGCGACGGCACACCGGCCGAGGTGCGCGCCGACCCCAAGGTGGTTGCCGCCTATCTCGGCGAGGGTGACGAGGACGAGACGCCGGCCGAGGCGACCGGGGCGGCGGCATGAGCACCTTGCTGAGCCTGAGCGGCGTTACCGCCTTCTACGGCGCGATCCAGGCGCTCAAGGGCGTGGATCTGGAAGTGAACGAAGGCGAGATCGTCACCCTGATCGGCTCCAACGGCGCCGGAAAATCCACGCTGATGATGACGATCTGCGGCAACCCCCGCGCGCGGGACGGTGCCATCGTCTATGATGGCCAGGACATCACAAGACTCCCGACCTTCGAGATTATGCGGCGCGGCCTTGCCCAATCGCCGGAGGGGCGCCGCATCTTCCCGCGCATGTCCGTGCACGAGAACCTGCTGATGGGGGCCTATGGCCGCCCGCCCTCGGAAACGGGGGAGGATATGGACCGGGTGTTCTCGCTGTTCCCCCGTCTGAAGGAACGCATGGCGCAACGCGGTGGCACCCTCTCCGGCGGCGAGCAGCAGATGCTGGCGATCGGGCGGGCGCTGATGAGCCGCCCGCGCCTGCTCTTGCTGGACGAGCCGAGCCTCGGTCTCGCGCCCCTCGTGGTGCGGCTGATTTTTGGCGCGATCAAGGAACTGAACCGCACCACGGGGCTGACGGTGCTGTTGGTCGAGCAGAACGCCTATCAGGCATTGCGCTTGGCGCACCGGGGCTATGTGCTGGTGAACGGCTCCATCACCATGGCCGGCGCCGGCGCCGAACTGCTGGCCCGCCCGGAGATCCGCGCCGCCTATCTGGAAGGCGCGCATTGAGCGGCAGCCCAATGCCGCATTTGCGAAGATCGCGTGAAAATTTTACTGAATTTCATGTTGCACCTGCGTCTTGCCGGTCCCGACGCGTTGGGCTAGCAACACCGCGCCTTCCGGGCAGCCGGGCGCCCGGCAGACCCCGTTTCACGCCGCGTACGCATAGCAGCGTTCGCCACGGAACGGCGCCTCTCCCCGGCCGTGGAAGGACCACTCCCGCATGGCACGCAAGAAGATCGCCCTCGTCGGCGCCGGCAACATCGGCGGCACGCTCGCACACCTGATCGGGCTCAAGGAACTGGGCGACGTCGTCCTTTTCGACGTGTTCGGCGGTGTGGCGGCCGGCAAGGCGCTCGACATCATGCAGTCGGGCCCGGTGGACGGGTTCGACAGCGCCATGACCGGCACATCGGATTACGCCGCCATCGCCGGTGCCGACGTTGTGATCGTCACCGCCGGCTTCCCGCGCATGCCGGGCATGAGCCGCGACGACCTGCTGGCCAAGAACGCCGGCGTCGTTGCCCAGGTGGCGGAAGGCATCAAAACCTACTGCCCGGACGCCTTCGTGATCGTCATCACCAACCCGCTCGATGTCATGGTGTGGGTGATGCAGCAGAAATCCGGCCTGCCCGCCAACAAGGTGGTCGGCATGGCGGGCGTACTCGACAGCTCACGCTTCCGGCTGTTCCTCGCCCAGGAATTCGGCGTCTCGGTCGAGGACGTGACCGCCTTTGTGCTCGGCGGCCATGGCGACACCATGGTGCCGCTGACCCGCTACTCCACCGTGGCCGGCATCCCGGTGCCGGACCTCATCAAGATGGGCTGGACCACGCAGGAAAAAATCGACGCGATCGTGACCCGCACCGCCAATGGCGGCGGCGAGATCGTCAAGCTGCTGGAGCGCGGCAGCGCTTTCTACGCCCCGGCCGCCAGCGCCATCGCGATGGCCGAAGCCTACCTGCTCGACAAGAAGCGGGTGCTGCCGTGCGCCGTTGCGCTGAACGGCGAATACGGCGTGAGCGGCCTGTATATCGGCGTGCCAGTGGTGCTCGGCGCCGGGGGCGCTGAGCGGATCGTCGAGGTGCAGTTCACGCCCAGCGAACAGGCCGCCTTCGACAAATCGGTCGGCGCGGTGCGGGACCTGATCGAAGCCTTTAAGAAGCTGGGCGTCTGACGCCATGAACATTCACGAATACCAGGCGAAGGAACTGCTGCGCGGCTACGGTGTGGCGGTGCTGGACGGCTATGTGGCCTGGACCCCGGACGAGGCCGCCGCGGCGGCGGCCAAGCTCCCCGGGCCGGTGTATGTCGTGAAATCGCAGATCCATGCCGGCGGCCGGGGCGCCGGCCGCTTCGCCGACGATCCGAACGGCAAGGGCGGCGTCCGCCTCGCCAAATCGGCCGAGGACGTGCGCGCGGCGGCCGAGGCCATGATCGGCCATACCCTTGTGACCAAGCAGACCGGCCCCGCCGGGCGGCGGGTCAATCGCGTCTATGTCGAGGCCGGCTGCGACATCGCCCGCGAGTTGTACCTCTCGCTGCTGGTGGACCGCGCCACCTCGCGGATCACGGTGATGGCCTCCACCGAAGGCGGGATGGAGATCGAGGAAGTCGCCGAACACAATCCGGAGAAAATCCACCGCGTCGCGGTCGATCCGGCCACCGGCATTTTCCCGTTCCACACCCGCCGTCTGGCCTTCGCGCTCGGCCTGACCGGCAAGCAGATTGCCGCGTTCAGCAAGTTCGTGACCGCGATGTATCAGGCGTTCACGACGCTCGATTGCGCCATCGTCGAGATCAACCCCCTGGTCGTCACCGGCGCGGGTGAGGTGGTAGCGCTGGATGCCAAAGTGAGCTTCGACGACAACGCGCTGTTCCGCCACCCCGAACTGGAGAAGCTGCACGACGAGGCCGAGGAAGACCCGAAAGAGCTGGAAGCGGCGAAACACAGCCTGAATTACGTGGCGCTCGACGGCGTGATCGGCTGCATGGTCAACGGCGCCGGCCTCGCCATGGCGACCATGGACATCATCAAGCTGTACGGCTCCTCGCCGGCCAACTTTCTGGATGTCGGCGGAGGTGCCACCAAGGAGAGGGTGACCGCCGCGTTCAAGATCATCCTGTCAGACCCGAACGTCGAAGGCATTCTGGTCAACATCTTCGGCGGCATCATGCGCTGCGATGTGATCGCCGAGGGCGTGGTGGCGGCAGCGCGGGAGGTCAGCCTGAACGTGCCTCTGGTCGTGCGGCTGGAAGGCACCAATGTCGAGCTGGGCAAGCAGATCCTCGCGCAGTCCGGGCTGAAGATCATCGCCGCCGACAATCTCGCCGACGCCGCCGAAAAGGTGGTCAAGGCCGTCAAGGAGAACGCCTGATGGCCATCCTGGTCGATGCCAACACCCGCGTCATCACCCAAGGATTCACCGGGGCCCAGGGGACGTTCCATTCCGAGCAGGCGATCGCCTATGGGACGAAGGTCGTCGGCGGGGTGACGCCGGGCAAGGGCGGTTCCCTGCATCTGGACCTGCCGGTGTTCGACACCGTGGCCGAAGCCGTCGCGAAAACCGGCGCCACCGCGAGCGGTATCTACGTGCCGCCACCGTTCGCGGCGGACGCGATCCTGGAAGCCATCGATGCCGGCGTCGCGCTGATCGTGGCCATCACCGAGGGCATCCCGGTGCTGGACATGGTGCGGGTCAAGCGGGCGCTCGATGGCTCGAAATCGCGGCTGATCGGGCCGAACTGCCCTGGCGTCATCACGCCGGACGCCTGCAAGATCGGCATCATGCCTGGCCACATCCACCGGCGCGGCAAGGTCGGCATCGTCTCGCGCTCCGGCACGCTGACCTATGAGGCGGTGGCGCAGACCACCGCCGCCGGGCTCGGCCAGAGCACCTGTGTCGGCATCGGCGGCGATCCTGTGAAGGGCACCGATTTCATCGAAGTGCTGGAGATGTTCCTCGCCGACACCGAGACCGAGGCGATCATCATGATCGGCGAAATCGGCGGGCAGAGCGAAATCGACGCCGCCGAGTTCCTGGCCGCCAACAAGGTCAAGAAGCCGACGGTGGGTTTCATCGCGGGCGTCACCGCGCCCCCCGGCCGGCGCATGGGCCATGCCGGTGCCGTCATCAGCGGCGGCCGCGACACGGCGGCGGCGAAAATGGAGGCGATGCAGGCCGCCGGCATTTTCGTCGCCGAAAGCCCGGCGGCGCTGGGCAGCACGATGCTCAAGGCGATCCGGGGCTAGACCACGAAGACCCTGCCGGCACCACCTGCATGCGGTGCCGGCAGGGCAGCCTTGATGCGGCGCCACGCAGTCCGGCCACCATCCATCGCTAGGTAAGTGGCTGCCGTCTAAAGGGGTGCAGCGGCCGATGCCGCACACCCGCATTGCACGAGGAACGAACCATGGCTGGTGTCGACATTCTTGCCACCGCCTTCAATGGCGCCAACGCGGCGTTCATCGCCGACCTTTACGCGCGATGGGTGGCGGATCCCGGATCAGTCGATGTCAGCTTCGCCGAGTTGTTCGGGAGCCTGAACGACGAGGCCCGTGCGATCCTGACGGACGCCGCCGGCGCCTCCTGGGCGCCACGCCACTTCGCGGTGGCCGAGCCCGAGCCGGCCTCCAAGCCCGCACCGCGCAAGGAGGCCCCCCCGATCGTCGCCGCGACGCTGGAACCGCCGCCGAGCGCCGAGCAGGTCCGCGCCGCCACCAAGGACAGCCTTCGCGCGCTGATGCTGATCCGCGCCTATCGCGTACGCGGGCATCTGGAAGCCAAGCTCGATCCGCTCGGCCTGCAAGAAAAATCCCCGCACCCGGAACTCGACCCGAAATCGTACGGCTTCACCGATGCCGACCTCGACCGGCCGATCTTCATCGACAACGTGCTGGGTCTGGAGACGGCGACCGTTCGCGAGATCGTGCGGGTGGTGCGGGAGACTTATTGCGGGCCGATCGGCGTCGAATTCATGCACATCCAGGACCCCGACCAGAAGGCCTGGATTCAACGCCGCGTCGAGGGCGCGCCGTGGCGGACCCGCTTCGACGCGGATGGCAAGAAGACCATCCTGCGGCACCTGACCGAGGCCGAAGGGCTGGAGACGTTCTGCCAGCGCCGCTTCGTCGGCACCAAACGCTTCGGGCTGGAGGGCGCGGAAGTCACCATCCCGGCGCTGCATGCCATCATCCGCACCGCCGCCGGCGCGGGCGTGAAGGAATTGGCCATCGGCATGCCGCATCGCGGCCGGCTGAACACGCTGGTGAACATCGTCAAGAAGCCGTACACGGCGCTGTTCAGTGAATTCGGCGGCTCGTCCTTCAAGCCCGACGACGTGCAGGGCTCGGGCGATGTGAAATACCATCTCGGCACCTCCACCGACGTCGAGATCGACGGCCGCATGGTGCACCTGTCGTTGCAGCCGAATCCGTCGCATCTGGAAGCCGTCGATCCCGTCGTCGTAGGCAAGGTGCGGGCGCGCCTGGACATGGCAGGCGACACCGTCACCCGCCGCTCCGTCATGGCGATCATCATGCACGGCGACGCCGCCTTCGCCGGTCAGGGCCTGGTATATGAAACCCTGGCAATGAGCGAACTGATCGGCTACCGCACCGGCGGCACGGTCCATGTCATCGTAAACAACCAGATCGGCTTCACCACCGTCCCGGCGCACGCTTATTCCGGCCTGTATTGCACCGATGTCGCGAAGGCGATCCAGGCGCCGATCCTGCACGTCAATGGCGACAACCCCGAAGCCGTGGTGTGGTGCGCGCAGATGGCCGCCGAATACCGGATGGAGTTCGGCTGCGACATCGTGCTGGACATCGTCTGCTACCGCCGCCACGGCCACAACGAGACCGACGAGCCGGCATTCACCCAGCCGATCATGTATCGCGCCATCAAGGACATGAAGACGACGCGTGCCCTCTATGCCGACCGGCTGGAGCGCGAGGGAGTGATCGCGCCGACTGACGCCAAGGCGATGTGGGACGGATTCACCCAGACGCTGGAAGATGCCTATAAGGCCGCTCAGGCGTACAAGCCGAACAAGGCGGATTGGCTGGAAGGCCACTGGTCCGGCCTCGGACAGCCGGACAACGAAGCCGAGTGGACGGAGGACGAAACGGCGGCCCCGCTCGAACAGTTGCGCCAGGTCGGCCATGCACTGGCCACGGTGCCGGCGGCGTTCGACGTGAACCCCAAAATCGCGCGCCAACTCGAAGCCAAGCGGGCGATGATCCAGACCGGCGAAGGCATCGACTGGGCCACCGGCGAGGCGCTGGCGTTCGGCACGCTGCTGCTCGACGGCCACCGCGTTCGCCTCTCGGGCGAGGATTGCCAGCGCGGCACCTTCAGCCAGCGCCACGCGGTGCTGATCGATCAGACCACGCAGCACGAATACGTGCCGCTGAACAACATCGTGCCGGAGCAGGCGCGAATCGAGATCTACAACTCGCTGCTCTCCGAGGTCGGGGTGCTCGGCTTCGAATACGGCTACACGCTCGCCGATCCGCGCACGCTGGTGTTGTGGGAGGCGCAGTTCGGCGATTTCGCCAACGGCGCGCAGGTCATCATCGACCAGTTCCTCGCCAGCGGCGAGACCAAGTGGCTGCGCATGTCTGGGCTGACATTGCTGCTGCCGCATGGCTACGAAGGCCAGGGGCCGGAACATTCCTCTGCCCGCCTCGAGCGGTATCTGCAACTCTGCGCCGAGCACAACATGCAGGTGGCGAATCTGACCACGCCGGCCAACTACTTCCACGCGCTGCGGCGGCAGTTGAAGCGCAACTTCCGCAAGCCGCTGGTGCTGATGACCCCGAAAAGCCTGCTGCGGCACAAGCTCGCGGTTTCCCCGCTGTCCGACTTCGCGCCGGGCAGCCACTTCCGCACCGTCATCCCGGAGATCGACACCATCGCGCCTGCCGCCGAGGTCAAGCGCGTCGTGCTCTGCACCGGCAAGGTCTATTACGACCTGCTGGCCGAGCGGCGGGAAGCGGGCGCCAAGGATGTCGCCATCGTGCGGCTGGAGCAGATCTATCCGTTCCCGACGAAGTCCCTCGCGGCGGTGCTCGCGCAGTACCCCAGCGCGCAGGTCGCGTGGTGCCAGGAAGAGCCGGAGAACATGGGCGCCTGGACGTTCGTTGACCGGCGACTGGAAAAGCTGCTGGGCGGTCTGAGCATCGCCGCGAAACGGCCCGTCTATGTTGGCCGACCGGAAGCGGCGAGCCCGGCAACGGGCCTTGCGAAGACCCACGCGGCGGAACAGGCGGCGCTGGTGCGCACCGCGCTGACCCTCGACTGAAACATCGACCAGCAGATCAGGAACCGGACTCAATCATGGCGACCGAGATCAAGGTGCCCACGCTGGGCGAAAGCGTTACCACCGCCACCGTCGCGCGCTGGCTGAAGCAGACCGGCGACGCCGTCGCGGCGGACGAACCGCTGGTGGAGTTGGAGACGGATAAAGTCACCGTCGAGGTCAACGCCCCCGTCGCTGGGCGGCTCGGCGTGATCGTTGCCGCCGAGGGAGCGGAGGTGGAAGTGGGCGCGCTGCTTGGCGAGGTGGTGGCCGGCGATGCCGCGATGGCCGCCGCCCCCAAGCCCGCGCCCGCCGCCAACCCGCCGGGCGGCGTGAATCCGCCGCCCCCTCCCTCCGGCCCGGTTGGCCGGCCCGCCACTGTGCATGCACCGCTGCCGGCCGCGGCGAAAATGATGGCCGAGCAGGGAGTTGCCGCCCCCCAGCTCGGCGCCGGTTCCGGCAAGGACGGGCGTATCACCAAGGGCGACGTGCTGGAATTCCTGAGCCGCCCCGCCGCCGCCGCTTCGGCACCCGCCGCGCCCAAGACCCCGCGCGGGCCGGAAGACGGCGAGGAGCGCGTGAAGATGACGCGCCTGCGCCGCACCATCGCGGCGCGGCTGAAGGAAGCCCAGAACACGGCAGCTATGCTGACCACCTTCAACGAGGTGGACATGTCGGCGGTGATGGCGCTGCGCGCGGAATACCGCGACGCCTTCGAGAAGAAGCACAACGGCACGCGCCTCGGCTTCATGAGCTTCTTCGTCCGCGCCGCTTGCGTGGCGCTGAAGGAGTTCCCGGCGGTCAACGCCGAGATCGACGGCGAGGACATCGTCTATAAGAACTTCGTACATATGGGCATCGCGGTCGGCGGCGCGAACGGGCTTGTCGTGCCCGTCCTGCGCCACGCCGACAGCCTGGGCTTCGCGCAGATCGAGCGTGCGATCGCCGATTTCGGCAAGCGCGCGCGCGACGGCGCGTTGAAGCTCGACGAACTCAGCGGCGGCACCTTCAGTGTCACCAATGGCGGCATCTACGGCAGCCTGATGTCCACGCCGATCCTGAACCCGCCGCAATCCGGCATCCTGGGAATGCACAAGATCCAGGACCGCCCGATGGCGATCGGCGGCAAGATCGAGATCCGGCCGATGATGTATCTGGCCCTCTCGTACGACCATCGGATCGTGGACGGCAAGGAGGCGGTCTCGTTCCTCGTGCGTCTCAAGGAAGGCATCGAAGACCCGCGCCGCCTACTGCTGGATCTGTGAGGCCCGCGCAATGAGCGAAACCTTCGACGTCATCGTCATCGGCTCCGGCCCCGGCGGCTATGTCTGCGCCATCCGCGCGGCTCAGCTCGGCATGAAGGTCGCCTGCGTGGAAAAACGCGCGACCCTTGGCGGCACCTGCCTCAACATCGGCTGCATCCCCTCGAAGGCGCTGCTGCAATCGAGCGAGAATTTTCACGAGACGATGCATTCGTGGAAGGATCACGGCATTCTGGTCGAGGGTGTTAAGCTCGATCTCGACCGGATGCAGGACCGCAAGGCCGAGGTGGTCAGCGCCAACGTCAAGGGCGTGGAGTTCCTGTTCAGCAAGAACAAGATCACCTGGCTCAAGGGTGCCGGTCGGATCGTCGGTCCCGGAAAGGTCGATGTCGCCGGCGTGGTTTATGATGCAAAAAACATCGTTATCGCCACCGGCAGCGAAAGCGTGCCACTGCCCGGCGTGGAGGTGGACGAGGACCGCATCGTCACCTCCACCGGCGCGCTCGAGCTTGAGGAAGTGCCCGGCCATCTCGTCGTCATCGGCGGTGGCGTGATCGGTCTGGAACTCGGCAGCGTCTGGCGCCGCCTGGGGGCGAAAGTGACCGTGGTCGAATTTCTCGACCGTATCGTCCCCGGCATGGACCTGGAAGTGGCGAAGACTTTCCAGCGCGTTCTCGCCAAGCAGGGCTTCGCTTTCAAGCTGTCCACCAAGGTCATCGGCGCAACCAGGGACGACAGCGGCGTCACCTTGTCGCTGGAGCCCGTGAAGGGCGGCGCGCCGGAAACGTTGCGCGCCGACGTGGTGTTGCTGGCGATCGGCCGCCGTGCCTACACCGAAGGGCTCGGTCTCGCCGAAGCCGGCGTGGAAACCGACCCACGCGGGCGCATCAAAACAGACACCCATTTCGCCACCAATATCCCCGGGATTTTCGCGATCGGCGATGTGATCGCCGGCCCCATGCTCGCGCACAAGGCCGAGGACGAAGGGGTCGCGTTGGCGGAAATCCTCGCGGGTCAGGCCGGGCATGTGAACTACGCGGCTATCCCCGGCATCGTATACACATGGCCGGAAGTCGCCTCGGTCGGCGAGACCGAGGAAACATTGAAGGAAGCCGGCACCACCTACAACGTCGGAAAATTTCCGTTCACCGCGAACGGCCGCGCCCGCGCGATGGGGTCCACCGACGGTTTCGTCAAAATCCTCGCCGACAAGGCCACCGACCGTCTGCTCGGCGCGCACATCGTCGGCCCCGATGCCGGCGCGCTGATCGCCGAGATCGTGACCGCCATCGAATTCGGTGCCTCGGCCGAGGATGTCGCGCGGATCTGCCACGCGCATCCGACATTGAGCGAGGCGGTGAAGGAAGCCGCCCTCGCCGCTGACGGCCGGGCCCTGCACATCTGAACGCGGCATGATAGGCTCCGCCCCGACATCCGGGGAGGAGCCATCATGCCCACCACCACCGAAGCCGCCGTTTCGGTTCGCACCCGCCCGCCGTTCCGTGCCGACCATGTCGGCAGCCTGCTGCGCCCCGTCGAATTGCGCGAGGCGCGCGCCAGCCATGCCGCTGGCAAGCTCGCTATCGCCGAATTGCGCGCGGTCGAGGATCGTTGCATCGCGCGCGCCATCGCCACCCAGGAGGCGCTGGGCCTGCGCGCGGCGACCGATGGCGAATACCGCCGCGCCTACTGGCATTACGATTTCCTCGCCGGCCTCGACGGCGTGGAGTTGTACGAGCCCGAGCAGAAGGTGCAGTTCCACGGCGCCACACTGAAGCATCTGCTGCGGGTGAACGGCCGTATTCGCTGGAACAACCCGGTGTTTCTCGACGATTTCCGCTTCACGCAGTCGCACGTCACGACAGCGGTGCCGAAGCAGACCATCCCCTCGCCCAGCGTGCTGCATTTCCGCGGCGGTCGCCGCGCCATCGACGCGAAAACCTATCCCGACATGGCGGAATTTTTTTCCGACCTTGGCACGACCTATCGTGACGCGGTCGCCGCCTTCGCCGGGGCCGGTTGTCGCTATCTGCAGCTCGACGAGGTCAACATCGCCTATCTCTGCGACCCCGAGCAGATCGAAGGGCTGAAGGCGCGCGGCGAGCATGTCGAGGGCCTGCTCGACATCTATGCCGACCTCATCAACACCGCCATCGGCGGTCGGCCGACCGACATGACCATCAGCATCCATCTGTGTCGCGGCAATTTCCGCTCCACCTGGATCGCCAGCGGCGGCTACGAGCCAGTGGCCGAGGTGCTGTTCAACCGCATCGACGCGGATGCCTATTTCATGGAGTACGACAGCGACCGCGCTGGCGGGTTCGAGCCGCTGCGCTTCGTCCCACGCGGCCGCAAGGTTGTCGTGCTCGGCCTCGTGACCAGCAAGACAGGCGAATTGGAAACCAAGGACGAGCTGAAGCGCCGCATCGACGCGGCCGCCAAATACCTGCCGCTGGAGCAACTGGCGCTGTCCCCGCAATGCGGCTTCGCCAGCACCGAGGAAGGCAATCTGCTCACCGAGGAGCAACAATGGGCCAAGCTGCGCCTGTGCGTGGAAGTCGCGCGCGAGGTGTGGGGGGCGGTCTGAGGCCACCGCGTGGCGGGCGGAAAAAATGTCGCCGCCCGCGCCAGGGCTGATGTGCGTCGCGCGTCTTGCGCCAGCCCCGGCGCGGCGCTATACGCGCGCCTCGGCCGGAGTGTAGCTCAGCCTGGTAGAGCACTGTGTTCGGGACGCAGGGGCCGGAGGTTCGAATCCTCTCACTCCGACCATCCATGCCGCTTCCCGGCGGCATCCGCATCCCTTGCCTGGCATCGCCCTCCGGCTATACAGGGCGCTCGTGCAAGCCAGGAGTGATCGGCGCATGGATCTGAAAGACCATATCCGCAGCGTGCCGGATTTCCCGAAGCCCGGGATCCTGTTCTACGACATCGCGACGCTGCTCAGCCACGCCGATGCCTGGCAGGTGGCAATGGGGCGGATGGCCAAGGCGGTGCGGGCCTATCAGCCGGACCTGCTCGCGGGCGTCGAGTCGCGCGGCTTCCTGGTGGCCGCCCCGCTCGCCCTCAAACTCGGCTGCGGCTTCATCATGCTGCGCAAGCGCGGCAAGCTGCCCGGCGCCACGGTCGCACTCGACTACGCGCTGGAATACGGTTCGGACCGGATCGAAATCCAGGCCGACGCGGTCCAGCCCGGACAGCGGGTCGTGGTGGTGGATGACCTGCTTGCGACCGGCGGCACCATGTCCGCCGGAATCGAATTGCTTCGCAAGGTCGGCGCCGTGGTGCCGGCGGCGGCGGCGCTGATCGAACTGACATTCCTCAGCGGGCGGCAACGGCTCGACGTTCCGTTCGAGTCCCTGGTCGCTTACGACTCCTGAGGCGCGCCGCACCCATCCGGCGCGGCGGCGCCGCTGGCTTGCCACTAGGCTGCGGTGCAGCCGACTTAGCGAGCGGTTCATCTTTTCAAGCTAATTTTTGAGACGGCGCCAGGAGGACGTCCACTTCCCTTCCGTCCGGACCTCATAGCGATGTCAAGCGACCTCTCGATCGGTCCAACCAGCTCCAGCCCCGTCGTGCGGGCGGCCGATACGGTTCAGGCCGCGTCGCTGTCCACAGTGTCCGCCGAGGCCACTGCCTCGCCAGGCACCCCGAATCCGACCCTACGCCTGGACCCGGCACTCGGCCTCGTCGTCATCGAATTCCTCAGCAAATCGGGCGCGGTGACCAGCTCCATCCCGTCGCAGCGACAACTCACCGCCTATCAGGATGGCACCGCCGAGCCGCCCGGTGAGCAACCCGCCACCGTCCACCGCAAAGCCTGAGACTATCCACGCGCGGCCGCAACGAACGCCGCGATCAGCTTCGGGTCCTTTACCCCTCGGCGGGATTCCACACCGGACGAGACATCCACCGCCGGGGCACCGCTGCTACGTATCGCCTCGGCGACGTTGCCCGGTGTCAGCCCTCCCGCCAGCAGCCACGGCGCCGGGGCGCGCCAGCCGGCCAATAGCGACCAATCGAGCGCTGTCGCGTTGCCGCCCGGCCGCGTCGCCTCTGGCGGCGGCTCGGGCTCGACCACAAACCCGTCCACACCACCCGCTTCCGCAGGCAGGTCAGCCGGCTGTGTCATGCCCACGGCGCGCCAGACCGGCAGGCCGAACTTGCTGCGGACGTCGGCCGCGCGCGGCGCCGTGACGTAAAGTTGCAGCAGGTCCAGCCGCACCGCACCCAGCACGCTCGCGATCTCGGCATCCGTCGGCTCGACAAAAAGCCCGACCCGCAGCGGCCCACCAGCCCGCCGGGCGGACAGCGCCGCCGCCTGGGCGGGCGAGACCGCGCGCGGCGAGGCGGCAAAGAAGACGAAACCCAGCCAGTCGGCCCCGGCTGCCACCGTTGCATCGAACGCGGCGGCGTCATTGACGCCGCAGATCTTGACGCGGATCACCCGGCAATCTCGGCCGCCATCGCGGCGGCGGCCGCCGCCGGATCGGTAGCGCGCGTGATCGGCCGGCCCACGACCAGCCAATCCGCGCCCGCCGCCGCCGCCGCGCGCGGCGTCATGGTACGGGCCTGATCGTCCGCGGCGGCCCCCGCCGGCCTGATGCCGGGTACCACCAGGACCGGCGCGTCACCCAGGGCATCACGCAACGCGGAGATTTCCATCGGGCTGCACACAAGCCCGTCCGCGCCCGCCGCCATCGCCAGCCGCGCCAGCCGCAACACCTGCTGCCGAGGCCCGCCCGCGACACCTGTCTCGGCCAGTGCAGCCGGGTCCAGGCTGGTCAGCACCGTGACCGCGAGCAGGATCGGCCGCCCCTCACCTGCTGCCTCCGCCGCCGTCCGCGCGGCGGCCAGCATCGCCGCCCCGCCCGCCGCGTGCAGCGTCAGCATTCTGGGCCGCAACGGCAGCACGGCGCGCACGGCGCCAGCCACGGTGTTCGGGATGTCGTGCAGCTTGAGGTCGAGGAACACCGCCGCGCCGCCCGCCACCCGCATCCCGGCAACACCATTGGCCAGGAAGAATTCCAGCCCCAGCTTGACCATGCCGCAATGCGGCGCCACTGCTGCCGCCCAGCCCGCCGCCTGCGACGGATCGGTGGTATCGAGGGCCGCGATCAGGCCGCAGCGCCGGCTCATCGTCCGGCGGGAAGCAGCGACCGCGTCTCCGCGCGAAAGGCCGGGAGCGGCTGGGGCGCCACGGCCGGCGCCAGCTTCGCCTTCAGTTCGGCCACCTGCGCTTCCAGCAAGCGGGCGTGATGTTCCGACCGCCGCGCCCGCCGCCGCGCCGCCAACACGCTCATCCATAGCAGCAGCGCCCCGAGCACGAACGCCACCCCCATGGCGCCTAGCACCGCCAGCGACAGCGGCAGCGTCACGGCGTAATCGGTCCCCCACAGCTTGAACTCAGTGGGCTGCGGGTTCGACAGCGCGAACAGCACCAAAAGCAGCAGAAACGGTGTCGCGATGATGGCGCGGATCATGGTGCCCCTCAGGCCGATGCGCGTTCGGCGCCGGCGCGCGCCATGGCCTTGGCCCGGTTCACCCGCTCGCGCAGTTCCTTGCCGGCCTTGAAGAACGGCACGACTTTCTCATCGACCGGCACCGCCTCGCCGGTGCGTGGGTTGCGGCCGGTGCGCGCATCCCGCCGCTTGACGGTGAAGGCGCCGAACCCGCGCAGTTCCACCCGCTCGCCGCGCGCGAGCGCGCCGGTGATCTCGTTGAAAATGGTCGCGACGATCAGTTCCACATCGCGCCCCGTCAGATGCGGGTTGGCGGCGGAAAGCTCGGCAATCAGTTCGGACTTGGTCATGTCGCGCCCCCCAAACACGTCCAGGCCCAGCCTCCGGCTGGGTTCCTAGTCCCCGGATTGCGAAGGCTGCCAGACGGCCCACGCCCCGTCAAGCCTAACCCCTTGGAAGAGAACGCTTTTCAGAATGTCTTCGGAAACCCCGCTCAGCGCCTCGCCCAACGTCCGCTCGGCGAGCCCGCGGACGCTCACATCCTCGACCGGCAGGCTTGCCGCCACGCCCCGCTCGGCCGCGAGCCACGCCCGCGCTTCCGGCTCGCCGCCGATGGCGTCCACGAGGCCGAGCGCCAGGGCCTGTCGCCCGGTATAGGCGCGTCCGTCGGCCAGCGCCCGCACCTGCTCCGGCGTCATGTTCCGGCTGGTGGCAACCATGGTCACGAACTGGTCGTACATATCCATCACCAGCCCATGCAGCACGTCCCGTCCCTGGGCGGTCAGTGGCCGGGTGAAGCTCGGCTGGTCCTTCAGCGGGCCGGAGGTGATTGCCTCCGCCGTTACGCCCAGCTTGCCGAGCAGGCCGGACGCTTCGCCGGTTTCCAGGATCACGCCGATCGAGCCGGTGAGCGTGGCGTTACGGGCGAAAATCCGCGCGCCCGACACCGCGATCATGTAACCGGCGGAGGCCGCCGTGCCGGCCATCACGCTGACCACCGGCTTCTTCGCCGCCACCCGCGCGATGGCGTCGTGCAACGCCTCCCCACCCGCGACGCTGCCGCCCGGGCTGTCGATCCGTACCAGCAGCGCCTTCACGCTGTCATCGTCCGCCAGCTTCGTCACCGCCTCGGTCAGCTTGCGGTCCTCGGTGATGATGCCGCTCACCACGAGCCGCGCGACATGCGCCCGGCCCACGATGCCCGCTCGGTCTGCCAGCGCCAGCAGGCTGACCAGCACCGCCAGCACCGTTGCCCCCCGCCAATAGAACAGGCGGCGCTTGAGGCGCCGCCTGTCCAACAGCAGATCGGTTTCCAGGCTCATCGAGGCGCCTGCACCAGCAGATCAGCTCTCCTGCTGCGCCTGCGCGTTCCGGCGACGGATCGCGGCCCCGAGGATGTCGCCCAGCGAAGCGCCGCTGTCCGACGTCCCGAACTCGGCGATGGCGATCTTGTCCTCTTCCACCTCTTTGCCCTTGATCGTCAGCGACAGCTTGCGGGCGGCGCGGTCCACGGCGACGATCTTGGCGTCCACCTTCTCGCCCACGGCAAAGCGGTCCGGGCGCTGGTCGGCCTTGTCGCGCGACAGCTCCGCTCGGCGGATGAAGCCGGTCAGCACGTCGTCCACCTTCACCTCGATGCCGTTCGGCTGCACCGCGGTCACGATGCAGGTCACCACATCGCCCTTGTGCACGCGGTCCAGCACGGTGGCCGCCGGGTCGTCCTGGAGCTGCTTCACGCCGAGGCTGATGCGTTCCTTCTCGACATCGACATCGAGCACCTTCGCCTTGACGATCTGGCCCTTCTCGTACTTGGCCATCGCCAGTTCGCCCGGCTCGTCCCACGACAGGTCGGACATGTGAACCATGCCGTCGATGTCGGCGGAGATGCCGATGAACAGGCCGAACTCGGTGATGTTGCGGATTTCGCCCTCGACCACCGAACCAATCGGATGCTCGTCGACGAACTGCTCCCACGGGTTGCGCTGCACCTGCTTCAGGCCCAGCGAAATCCGGCGCTTGCCGCTGTCCACATCGAGCACCATCACCTCGACCTCTTGCGAGGTGGCGACGATCTTGCCCGGATGGACGTTCTTCTTCGTCCAGGACATTTCGGAGACGTGGACAAGGCCCTCGACCCCCGGCTCCAGCTCCACGAAGGCGCCGTAGTCGGTGATGTTGGTCACGCGCCCGGAGAACTTGGCACCCGGCGGATACTTCGCCGCCACACCCTCCCAGGGATCGGCCTCAAGCTGCTTCATGCCCAGGCTGATGCGCTGGGTTTCCGGGTTGAACCGGATCACCTGCACCTTCACCGCCTGGCCGATCTGCAGCGCCTCGCTCGGGTGGTTGATGCGGCGCCACGCGATATCCGTCACATGCAGCAGGCCATCGACGCCGCCGAGGTCCACGAACGCGCCGTAATCGGTGATGTTCTTCACCACGCCATCGAGGATCATGCCTTCCTTCAGGCCCTGGATCAGCTCGCTGCGCTGTTCGGCGCGCGTCTCTTCCAGCACGGCGCGGCGGGACACCACGATGTTGCCGCGCGCGCGGTCCATCTTCAGGATCTGGAACGGTTGCGGCGTGCCCATCAGGGGGCCCACATCCCGCACCGGGCGGATATCCACCTGCGAACCCGGCAGGAACGCCACCGCGCCGCCCAGATCGACGGTGAAGCCGCCCTTGACGCGGCCATAGATCGTGCCGCTCACGCGCTGCTGGCCCTCGAACGCCTTTTCCAGGTTCGTCCAGGCTTCCTCGCGCCGCGCCTTCTCGCGCGACAGCACGATGCTGCCGTCACGGTCCTCGTAGCGCTCGACATACAGCTCGATCAGATCGCCGGGCTTCACGTCCGGCTTTGCGCCGGGCGGACCGAATTCCTTGAGCGCGACGCGCCCCTCGCTCTTCAGGCCGACATCGACGATGGCGAATTCGTCGGTCAGGCGGACGACGCGGCCGGTGACGACCGAACCGTCGAAGCCGCTGTCGCGGCCGAGGGTCTCGTCGAGCAGCGAGGCGAAATCTTCGCCGATGGCGTATTCGGGAGCGTGTGCGTGGGCGGTGGCGATGGAAGCCATGTGACTGAATTCGTCCTGTGCGTGTCGGCTGGGCCGGTCGGGGCCCGTGTGCCACGGTGATGGCGCGCTTCCATGCGGAAACACGACTTGCCCGCGCTGGCGGCGCAGGCCAATTACGTAAGATAACCGAAGAAAACCGGCCAACTATGGCCGCCCCGGGCCTGCGGCACCCTGCCGCACGCGCCGCGCATACGCCAGCAGAAGCCAGCCGGAGTCAAGCGAAACCCTGCGTTATTGGCTCCGGCCGGCCGTGCCGAGGCGCTGGGCGAGCAATGCCAGCGCGCGCGCAAAGGTGGCATCGGCGTCCAGATCCGTGGTGTCGAGCAGGATCGCATCGGCCGCCGGCACCAACGGTGCCGCCGCCCGGTCGCGGTCCTGCTTGTCGCGCAGCCGGACCTGATCGGTCACCTCGTCGAGATCCGCCGCGATGCCGCGGCCGCGAAGCTCCAGCCATCGCCGCCGGCCCCGTGCCTCCGCGCTCGCGGTGACGAACAATTTCACGGACGCTTTGGGAAACACGATGGTCCCGATGTCCCGCCCGTCGAGCACCGCGCCACGCTCGGCGCCAAAGTTCCGCTGGAAATCCAGCAACGCCGCCCGCACCGCCGGAATGGACGCAACCGCGGCGGCCGCCGCGTCCGCCTCCGGCCCGCGCAGGTCGGCGCGGGAAAAATCCTCGGGCAGCAAGGCCCGCGCCGCCTCCTCGGCGGTCGCGGCGTCCGACGGGTCGCCGCCCGCGTCGAGCACGCGCCGGCCGGTGGCGCGATACAGCAGCCCGGTGTCCAGATGTGGCAGGTCGAAATGCGCCGCCAGCCGCTTGGCCAGCGTCCCCTTGCCGGCGGCGGCGGGACCGTCGATGGCGATGACCAGGCTCACGCCGCCACCAGCGCCGGCGCCGCGCCCCCGAGGGCGGCGTTCATCAGCGACACGAAGCCCGGAAAGCTGGTCTCGATGAAGCTCGCATCATCCACCTGCACCGGCTGCTCGGTGGCCAGCCCCAGCACCAGGGCGCTCATCGCCAGCCGATGGTCCATGTGCGTCGCGACCAGCCCCCCGCCGGACGGCGGACGGCCGGTGCCGTGGACGATCAGATCGTCACCCTCGATCTCAAGGCTAACGCCATTAGCCTTCAGCAGGTCCGCGGTCGCCGCCAGCCGGTCGCTCTCCTTCACCCGCAATTCCGCGAGCCCGCGCATCCGCGTCGTGCCCCGGGCGAAGGCGGCGGCCACGGCCAGGACCGGGTATTCGTCGATCATGCTCGGCGCCCGCGCATGCGGTACATCGACACCGCGCAGTGCGCCGTGGCTGGCGATCAAATCGCCCACCGGCTCGCCCCCCTCCAACCGCTCGTTCTCGACGATCAGCGTCGCCCCCATTTCCAGCAGCGTGGCAAACAGCCCGGTGCGCAGCGGGTTGAGACCGACGCCTTCGATGCGCAGCGACGACCCCGGCACCAGCAGCGCCGCCACCACCGGAAACGCGGCCGAGGACGGATCGCCGGGCACCACCACGTCGGCGGCGCGCAGATGCGGCTGGCCGCTCAAGGTGATGACCCGGCCGGCGCCGAGGGTTTCGACACCGACGATGGCGCCGAAATGGCGCAGCATGTTCTCGCTGTGGTCGCGCGTGGCCTCGCGCTCCACCACCCGAGTCGTGCCGGGCGCATTCAGGCCGCACAGCAGCACCGCGCTTTTCACCTGGGCGGACGGGACTGGCACCTCATAGTCGAGCGGCAGGGCTTCGCGGGCGCCCTCGATGGCCAGCGGCAGCCGCCCGCCGGCGCGCGACGCAAAGCGGGCGCCGCACGCGGCGAGCGGCTCCGTCACGCGGCGCATCGGGCGTTTGCGCAGGCTGGCATCGCCGGTCATCACCGAAAAGAACGGGTGGCTCGCGAGAATCCCGGCCAGCAGCCGCGCGGCGGTGCCTGAGTTGCCCATGTCGAGCACATCCGCCGGCTCCTCCAGCCCGCCCACGCCGCGCCCGGCCACACGCCAGCCGGTCGCCGATTCGCGAACCACCTCGGCGCCCAGTGCCCGCATCGCGGCCGCGGTGCGCAGAACGTCCTCGCCCTCCAGCAGCCCGGCGATCCGGGTTTCGCCGACCGCGAGCGCGCCGAACATCAGAGCGCGGTGGGAGATCGACTTGTCCCCCGGCACGCGCAGCGTGCCGGTGAGCGGGGCGGTGGGCCGGCGGGCGAGCATCGGCCGAGATTCTGAGCTGGTCATGGCGGGGCGCTTAGCAGGATTTCCGGAC
>JAKBCB010000384.1 GCA_021808185.1 Pseudomonadota bacterium | reverse complement strand
TCGGCGAGGGCATCGCCTGGCGTTTCGGCGCCGAGGGCGCCCGCGTGGTGGTTGCCGACATCAACGTGAAGGCGGCCCAGCGCGTGGCGCTGGAGGTCGGCCACGGCGCCGTCGCCATCGCGGGCGACGTGAGCAAGGCCAAGGACGTGGCCATGATGGTCGATGCCGCCGTGGACAGGTTCGGCGGGCTGGACATCGTGGTGAACAACGCCGGCACCACGCATCGCAACCAGCCGATGCTGGACGTGCCGGAGGAGGAGTTCGACCGCGTGTTCGCGGTGAACGTGAAGTCGATCTACCTGATGGCGCAGGCGGCCATTCCGGTGTTGCGCCGGCAGGGGCGCGGCGGATCGATCATCAACATCAGCTCCACCGCCGGCATTCGGCCGCGCCCGGGGCTTGTCTGGTACAACGGCACCAAGGGTGCCGTGAACACCATGACCCAGTGCATGGCCATCGAGCTTGGCCCGGACAACATCCGCGTCAACGCGATCTGCCCGGTGCTCGGCGCCACCGGCCTGACCGAGCTGTTCATGGGCCAGCCCGACAGCCCCGAGGTGCGGCAGAAATTCCTCTCGACCATTCCGCTGGGGCGGATGAGCCAGCCGAGCGACATCGCCAACGCCTGCGTGTACCTGGCCGAAGACGCGTCCAGCTTCATCACCGGCGTGCTGCTGCCGGTGGACGGCGGAAGGACCGCCTGATGAACATCCTGTCCATCCAGTCCTGGGTCGCCTACGGCCATGTCGGCAACGCGAGTGCCGTGTTTCCGTTGCAGCGGCTGGGGGCCGAGGTCTGGGCGGTCAATACCGTGCAGTTCTCCAACCACACCGGCTACGGCAGTTGGAAGGGCACCGTGTTCACCGGCCAGCAGATCGCCGAGGTGATCGACGGGATCGAGGCGCGCGGGGTGCTGCCGACGGCGAATGCGGTGCTGTCCGGCTACATGGGCGACGCGGCCATCGGCACCGCGATTCTGGACGCGGTGGCGCGGGTGAAGGCGGCCAACGCGGCGGCGATGTACTGTTGCGATCCGGTGATCGGCGATGTCGGGCGCGGCGTGTTCGTGCGCCCCGGCATTCCCGAGTTCATGGCGAGCCACGCGATCCCGCGCGCGGACATCGTGACGCCGAACCAGTTCGAGCTGGATTACCTGACCGGCCGTACCTCCGGCACGCTCGCGGACGCGAAGGCGGCGGTGGCGGCGTTGCAGGCGATGGGGCCGCGCACCGTGCTCGTCACCAGCCTGCACACCGACGCGACGCCCGCCGACAGCATCGATCTGATGGCCGCCGAGGGAGGCGAGTACTGGCTGTTGCGCACACCGAAACTGCCGGTCTCGGTCAATGGCGCGGGCGATGCGATCGCGGCGTTGTTCATGTATCACCGGCTGCGCACCGGCAGCGCGGCGGCGGCGCTGGAGGGGGCTGGCAGCTCGATCTTCGGCCTGCTGCGCCGCACCGCCGAGGCCGGCTCCCGCGAGATCCTGACGGTTGCGGCGCAGGACGAGTTCGTCTCGCCGTCGCGGAGGTTCACCGCCGCGTCCTGCTGATCCGGCGCGATTCGCTTTACCCCCGATTAACCGCCCGCCCGCAGGCTGCGCGGGAGGTGCGCGCGAGGGGAATGCGATGTCGCAATCTGGTGGGCAGGATGCCCTCAGCGGCAAGAGTTTCGTGCAGGGCACGTGGGGCACGGGCGGCTTTGACGGCGTGGGGTTTTACGGCGGCGGCACTTCGGGCGCCGGCACCGCGACGCTGACCGGGCAGATCGCCAAGTTCGGCGACCCTGTCAGCGCCGATCTCGCGGGCAGCGTCGTCACGCTGCACGCCTATGCCGAGGTTGCCGGCGGCGGCGGCATCGTGCTCACGACGCCGGACTACGGCACGATGTACATCTTTCTCACCTCCGCGTTCGATCCGGCGCAGACTTATCCGCTGTTTTACGGATTCGGCGACTTCAACCCGCCGTGCTTCGTCGCCGGCACGCGCATCGCCACCGCGCGCGGCGAAATCCCGGTGGAGACGCTGCGCGTGGGCGACCGCGTGGTGGCGCTGCGCAGCCGCCGCTTCGCCGAAGTCACCTGGCTCGGCCATCGCCGGCTGGACTGCGGCAACCATCCGCGCGGGCACGATGTCTGGCCGGTGCGCATCGCGGCGAACGCGTTTGCCACCGACATGCCGCATCGCGACCTGCTCCTCTCGCCGGATCACGCGCTGTTCCTCGATGGCGCGCTGGTGCCGGTGCGCTTCCTGCTCAATGGCGCCACCATCACCCAGGAACGGGTGACGAATGTGACCTACTGGCACGTCGAACTTGCCTCGCACGATGTGCTGCTGGCGAACGGGATGGCGGCGGAAAGCTATCTCGACACCGGCAATCGCGGCTTGTTCGAGAACGCCGCGGGCCCGCTGCGCACGCATCCCGCCGTGGCGCGGCGCGTGTGGGAGGCGCGGGCCTGCGCGCCGATGCAGCTCGATCCCGCGGCCCATGTGGCCCTGCGTCGCAGGTTGCTTGCGCGTGCGCCGGTGCTCGGCCGGCTGCTGACCGAGGACCCGGATCTGCGTGTGCTGGCCGATGGGGTACCGATGCCGGCGATGCGCGCGGATTTTTCCTGGACCGTGATGCTGCCGCCCGGCACGCGCGAAGTCTGCTTGCGCTCGCGCGTGGCGGTGCCCGCCGAGATCCTGGCCGACAGCGCGGATCGACGCCCGCTCGGCGTCGCCGTCACCTATGTCGCGATCGATGGCGAGTCGATCCCGGCGCACGACACGCGCCGCGCCACCGGCTGGCTGGCGCCGGAGCCGGTGATCCAATGGACCAATGGCGCGGCCACGGTGCTGTGCGAACCCGCCGGCGGCAGCCCGCGCAAGTTGGAGATCACGCTCGCGCCGCTGCTGCGCTACTGGCTGCCGGCCACGCCGCCGAGGGTGACGGTAGCTGCCTAAGCGTTCCGATCGGAGATCATGCTTGAATCGCGATAGCGCCGGGGCGCATCCTGTCCTTGGTTGACTGGTTCGCGACCGAGCGTACCGTCAAGACTCGGAACGGACCGGCCGCGCGTGCGGGACGACCCGGGCTTGCCCAATCGGCAAACATCGTCGGACGCCCCGCGCCATTGGGAGAATCGTCATGACTGTGGCCGCCATTCTGAAACACAAAGGGCGCGACGTCGCCTCTGTTCGGCCGACCGCGACCATCGCGGAGGTCACGCGCCTGCTGTCGTCGCGCCGCATCGGTGGCGTGGTGGTGCTCGACGCCGCCGAGCAATTGCTCGGCATCCTGACGGAGCGCGACATCGTGCACACGCTTGCCGCACATGGCGCGCTCGCGCTGGACATGACGGCGGCGCAGGTGATGACACGCAACATCACCACGGCCACGCCGCACACCACGGTGCATCAGGCAATGTCGCTGATGACCGAGGGCCGTTTCCGCCATCTGCCGGTGCTGGACAAGGGCCGGCTGGCGGGGATCGTCAGCATCGGCGACATCGTAAAGGCGCGCATCGGCCAACAGGAAGCCGAAGTGGACAGCCTGAAAGCCTACGTCGCCGGTGCTGCCTGACTCTCGCCTTGGCGCAGGGGCCTTTCGGCCCCTGCCCTTGCGTTACTCCGCCCCCAGCACCTTGATCCGGCCGGCGTTCTGTCGCGCGAACACCGCTGGCACGTACATGTCGCTCAGTTCCGCGCCCGGCAATTCGTATTCTCCCGGCGTGACCGCGCGCACCCGCACCGCCACGCGAAAGCCGGGCTTGTCACCGGTGAGCGCCACCACGGCGGCGAAGCGGTCGTCGGCGGCCGGCTGGGCTTCCGTCTCGCTCAACTCGCCGAGCCAGGGCAGCCCGCTCGCCTGCCCGCTGGCCAGCCGCCCGGCGATTTCCCAGCCGGCCGGCAGGCCCTGGACGGCCAGCGCGCGATGGTCCTGCCCGTCCTCGGCCCGCCCTTCCAGCAGCAGCACGAACACCGTGTTCTGCTTGAGGTGGTCGAGGTCCAGCGCGGTGCCGTCCAGTGTGAGGAAGCGGCGGCTGATGCGCATCTGGTTGCGCGCCGCCGGCGGCGCCTCGGCCGGCACGCCGGCGATGGCAAGGCTCGCCCAGATCGGCTTGTCGCCCAGGTTGCGGATCGGCTC
>JAKBCB010000383.1 GCA_021808185.1 Pseudomonadota bacterium | reverse complement strand
CAGCCAGGCTTGCACAAGAAATGCCTCGCTGAAGAAATTCGCAAAGCCCTCCCGCGAAAATGCCACTCCGCCAACGGCGATATAGCGCAGGACGACGGAAATGATCAGAACGGATAAATAAAGTGGGTAAATCCGCGCGATCCGTGCGGCATAATAATTACGAAACGCGCCCGCTTTCGCGAAATCGCGATAGTTGATCGCCAGAACAAAGCCGGAAAGCACGAAGAAAAACGAGACGCCTTGCGCCAGGATCGGGTTGTAGAGCGCTTGCAGCGGGAACAGGCCAAGACCGAAGGTATGGTTGAAAATAATCAGCAAGGCGGCAAAAAACCTCAGGCCCGTGATCGCCGGAATGGATTTGATGCCGCGTTGCATTCGCCAGACTCGATTCAGGTCGCAGGGATGTTACGGACAGGCTCGGCATGGCAAGCCGCGCGAGCTGATCCGGCAAATACCGGGCGCGGCAGGCCGGTCTTTTACGAACCAGTCGCCCCACCGGGGGACGCCCCGGAACAGCACCGCAGGCGTGCGACCGCCGGACTTCATCATTCCAAGGCTATCGTCCGGCGCGACCACCGCGCAATAGACGCCGTGCCCCGGGGAGGGTTGCGGCTTCGGTAAGCCCTCCGCCATCGGGGCGCCGGTCACGGCGCGCCGAACCCGGCCTACGCAGCCAACCCGCGCGGATTGGCCGCTTAGCCGGCGGCCTCGCGCCACGCTGGCGCATGTTCGGCCCAGGGCGCCTCGGCGGCCCAGTACGTCCCGGTCATCGCCAGCTCGAACGCCAGCGAACGTGCCCCGGTGGGATCGATCTCGCCCGCGCCGTCCGTCCAGCGCCAGCGCGCCTCCGCCGCGTGCCAGCCGGCGCCGAGGCCGGGGCTGTCCAGGCTTGCCTCCCGCCCATCGAGCCAGAGCCGCGCCAGTGCCACGCCCAGCACGCGGGTATCGCTCTGCTCGCTCATCCGCGCGGGCACCCAGGTGCGCGAAAGCAGCCGCACCCGTTCGGCTCCCGCCGGGATCGCGACGTGCCAGGTGTTCCCCTCGCGCACCGCCGGCACCTCGCGCCCGTCCGCCAGAACTCGCAGCGCCGGGTCTTGCGTCGTGGCGTGGCCCAGCTTTGCCGCGCGTGCCAGCAACCGGCGCCGCGCGGTGGCCAGCGCCGGGCCGTCCAGCACCAGCGGCGCGCAGGCGCGCGTGTCCCACACCGCGTGGGCGAAGGCCGGATGCAGTTGCACCGCATCGCCGCCATTGGCGAAGGCGGCGCGGTTGCCGGTGTCGAGGTAGCTTTCGCACGGCAACCCCTCGGCCAGCAGCACGCCATGCCGTTCGAGTTCCACGTGCCAGTAGGTCACGGTATCGCGCGGCTCCTGCGCGATGCTGCGCCCGTTCACGAGGTAGCGCACCGGGATCAGGGCGCCCGCGACGAACACCGCGTGATCCGGCGAGAGCCACAGATCCCGGGCCGGCCGGTTGCGCCCGAATGCGCCTGCCCGCACGCACACCGGCCACACGTCCGTCGGCGTCGGGTGCCGGCGGCAATCGACCTGGCGATGGCCGATCCAGCGGACCGGCCGCGCGCCGCGACGGGTCCGCAGCAGATCCCCGACCGCCAGCGCCTCCACCGCCACCTCGCCGCGCGCCGTCGCAATGCGGGTGCCGGTGGCGAAACAGGGCACACTGACCGTCGTCAGGTCATTCGGGATCACCCCGTACGAGCTTGCGTTGGCGACCGTGATCTCGTGCGTGCCGGCGCTGGTGCCGTCGGTGATCCAAAGTCCCTGCTGGCCGGCGGCATCCAGGCCGTAGAACAGCACCTTGCCGTTTAGCGCGGCGAAGCGCGGTTGTGTCATGTGCACCGGGCCGTTGGGGTCGAACAACCCGCCGGCATAGGCACCGGCGACGGTGATCTCGTGGGTGCTGGCCGCGGTGGTTCCGTCGGTGCTCCACAGCCCGTAGTTGCCGGCGGCATCGACGCCGCTGAACAGGACCTGTGTCGCGCTCAGTCGGGTGAAATCCGGCGTGTCCGATGCCAGCAGCCCGTTGGCATTGGCGTTGGGGTTGCTGGCCGACAGGTCCTGCGTGCCGGCCGTCGAGCCGTTCGTCGTCCACAGATCGGTCCGGTCCAGCGTGGGGGAGGCGATGGTGGCCGCAAAAAGCGCGATCGTGCCAACCGAGGTGATGTCGTTGGGTACAATGCCGAGGTTGAACGAGTCGGGGGGCGGGCCGATCCGCTGCGTGCCCGCCGCCGTGCCGTCAGAGACCCATAGCGCCCCGGCGCTGTCCGTCGAGTCCGCGGCGTCGAAGACCACGGCGTTGCCGACGGAGGCGAAGCCGGCGGACAAATTCGGCGAAAATCCGCCCGCCTGCACCTGCCCGACGCCGGACGATGTAATGAGGAACAGCGAATATGAGTAGGAGGACGCAGGTGAGCCGGCGAACAGGATCTTCGTTCCTCCGGCGAAGCTGGTCAGTTCCGAGGGGCCTAAGCTGACCGTCGAGGCATTGGGCACGCTGACCTGGGTGGTCGTGGCGCCGCTGCCCTGGGTGGACCACAACCCGGAATAGTTCGCAGCGTTGATACCATCGAAATACGCGGTGTTGCCCAACACGGCGTAGCCGCCCTGGCCGAAGGCCGCGAACCGCACCCCGTCCGGGCCGGCGCCGCTTGGAACGATTTCCTGCGTGCCCGCGGCTGTGCCGTCGGTGATCCACAAGCCGACCTGCCCCGCCGTATCCGTCCCGGTGAAGATGACGTTGGCGCCCAGCTGGGTGAAATCGGGCGGCACGAGGCTGGCGAACGGCGCGCCGCCGGCCAGCCCGATGGAGAAGGTTCCGGCCGTGGTGCCGTCGGTCTCCCAGATGCTGCCGTCGCCGCTAGGGCCGGCGCCCACGAAGACGACCACCTGCTTTGTCATCAGCGAGTATTCCCGGAGACTGATGGAATCGAGCACATGCCATAAGCCTACGAGCCTCGGTGCTTCGTCGGATAGTTACGAAATGGGGCGTTGTGTAAATCTACAGCGCACCAATCGCATGGCCGAGGTCGCCGTAGCCGGTGAGCCGGCGCTCGAAGGCCAGCCCGAGCCGCTCGGCGGCGGCGCGCGCCATCGCGGTCAGCTCCGCGTCCTCGGTTTGCGCCAGGAACACCACGCGTTCGTAATGGCCGAAATAGGCGTCCCGAAGCTCCGGGTGGCGATCGAGGCCCAGGCCCTCCCACACCAGCGCCTCGAACGAGCGGGCGAGGAAGTCGGTCAGGAAGAAGCTGCGCATGTCTGCGTCCTCCGTCGCCGCAAAGGCGTCCACGCCGGAGAAGAACGCATAGCAATGCGCGCCCGGCAGGCGTTCCACGCCCGCCTCCGCCAGCACGCGATCCAGCTCGCCGCCGGTACCGCAATCGGCGTAGGCTACGAAAACTTTGCTGTACTGGCCTTCGAATTCCGTCAACGCCGCGCGCACCGCCGGGGCGATCCGCTCCGGCCGGTTGTGCAGCGTGGCCGGCAGGCATTGCACCCGGATATGTTCCAGCCGGGCGGGCGCGATCACCGCCAGGATTTCGCGCGCCAAGGCGCCGCATGCGAGGATCAGAACGTCACGCGCCCCATCGCGGCCATCCACCGGGATGCGGCCTTCCTGCCGGGGGCTGGGCGAAGCCAAGGTCAGCCCCGCCGCCGCCCGGCGCGGCGCTCGCCCACGGTCGCGCGGGCGGGTGGGGAGGCGAGGGGGCCGATGGCGGCAACGATCTGCTCCGCTGTCGGCCGTTCGCCGCGCGTGTGCGCCTCCAGCGCGCGGCGCATGGCCAGCAGGTGTTCCGGCCGCGTGCCGCAGCAACCGCCGACGATCCTGGCCCCCGCGTCCACGGCGAGCCGCGCGTAGTCGGCCATCACCTGTGGCGTGCCGGTGTAGGTCACGCCGTTCGCGCCGACCTGCGGCACGCCGCAATTCGCCTTGGCGATCACCAGCGCGTCCGGCACCGCCTCCGTCATCGCCAGCACCGAGCACAGCAGGTCCGATGCGCCGACGCCGCAGTTGCAGCCGATGCCGTGCGGGTGCGGCGCGAAGCCCGCGACCTCGCGGATCATATTCTCTGGCCGCACACCCATCATGGTGTTGCCCGCCGTGTCGAAGGAGGCGGTGACGGTGTAGGGCAGG
>JAKBCB010000382.1 GCA_021808185.1 Pseudomonadota bacterium | reverse complement strand
GACGCGGTTCATCTCGGCGACGATGTCGCGCCCGAAATCCGACAACCCGCCGTCGCGGGTTTCGTAGCAGCCGCTGCCGATCAGGTTCTGCGTGTTGTAGGCCATCTGCACGATGCCGACGCCGAGGTCCTTGAATACCTGCACCGCGCCGATCTGATCCTCGAACGCGGAGACGTTCTGGAAGCCGAGCACGATCGCGGTGCGCCCCTCCGCCTTCGCGCGGCGGATGTCCGCGACCGACCGGGCCTTGACGATCAGGTCGGCATGGGCGCGGAACCATTCGTTCCAGCGCATCAGATTGTGCATCGTGGCGGTGAAGCCCTCCCACACGCAGACGGTGCAGTTGGCGCCGGTCAGGCCGCCGCGGCGCATGTCGCGGAAGATCGCCTCCGACCAGTTGGACACGATCAGCCCGTCGAAGACCACCATGTCCTGATGCAGCGATGACGTCATGTCTGCCTCTGTCCTGTCATTCCGGGGCGACCAGCCGCGCCGCGGTTTCCGACCAGCCGATCCACACCGCCTCGCCCGGCGCGAAGCGCGCGGCACCGCCGCCCGGTTCGTTCGTCTGGCGGCAGGCGAGCCGCGTGCCGGAGGCGAGTTCGACGCGATAGTCCGACACCGTGCCGAGATAGGTCGCCGTCACCACGCGCGCCGGCAATTCGTTGGCGTGCCGCCCGGATGCGGCGGCCAGCAGTTCCGCGCGTTCCGGCCGCAGCGCGAGCACCGCTTCGGTTCCCGCAACCGCATCGGCCTGCCGCACGGTCTCCCCGCCCGCGAGCACGAACCGGCCGCCGGACGCACCGCGACCCGCCAGCAGATTGGCAACGCCGGTGAAATCAGCGACGAAGCGAGATCGCGGCATTTCGAAGATGTTCGCCGGCGTGCCGATCTGCTCGATGCGGCCCTGGTTCATCACCACCAGCCGGTCGCCGACCGCCAGCGCCTCCTCCTGGTCGTGGGTGACGAGGATGGTGGTGAGCTTCAGCGACTGCTGCAGCGCGCGGATTTCCTCGCGCATCTCGCTGCGCAGCTTGGTGTCGAGATTCGACAGCGGCTCATCCAGCAGCAGCACGTCGGGTTCGATCACCAGCGCCCGGGCGAGCGCCACGCGCTGCTGCTGGCCGCCCGACAATTGCCGCGGCATGCGTTCGGCGAACGCCTCAAGCCGCACGCGCAGCAGCGCCGCCTTCACCCGCTCCACGATCTCCGGCTTCGGGCAGTTGCGCATCTCCAGTCCGAAGGCGACATTGGCGGCCACCGTCATGTGCGGAAACAGCGCGTAGTTCTGGAACACGAGTCCAGTGTTGCGCCGGTGCGGGGGCGCGGCGGTCACATCGCGCGCACCCAGGCGGATGCTCCCGCTGGTCGGTGCGACGAAGCCTGCGATCATGCGCAGCGTCGTCGTCTTGCCGCAGCCGGAGGGGCCGAGGAACACCGCGAACTCTCCCGGCGCGATCTGCAAGGAGACGTCGTTGACGACGGCGGACGTGCCGTAGTGCTTGGTCACGTTCTGCAATGTCACGCCCGCCATCGTCGCCCCCTAGATGATGCGCGTCAGGCCGACCGCACGGTCGGCGGCCAGCAGCGCAAGGCCGATGATGGCGATCTGCACGGCGGCCACGGCGGCAATGGTCGGGTCAAGGTTCCATTCCAGATAGTTCATGATGGCGATCTGCAGCGTCGTCCGTCCGGGGCCGACCAAGAACAGCGACTTCTCAAGATCGATGAAGGATATCACGAAGGACAGCATCACCGCCGCCACCAGCCCCGGCCGGATCGCCGGCAGCGTGACGCGCCGAAACGCGACGAACGGCGAAGCGCCGAGATTCACCGCCGCTTCGATAATCGAAGCATCCACGCGCAGCAACGCAGCGGTGACGAGGCGCACCGTCCAGGGAATGGCAAGCAGCGTGTGGGCGATCAGCAGGCCGGCCAGGTTGCCGGCGATCTGGATGCCGGTGGCGAGTTCGAAGGCGAGGTAGCCGATGAACAGTGCCGCGCCGCCGACAATGCCGGGCACCACCAGCGGCGCCATCAGGAGGGTGTTGATCGCCTCCCGTCCGGGGAAATCGTGTCGGGCGATGGCGATGCTCGCGGGCACACCCAGCAGCAAGCTGATGGCGGCAGCGGCGATGCCGAGCTGCACGCTGAGCAGGAAGCCGCTGCGGAAATCCTCGCTCGCCCAGGCGCGGGCGAACCAGCGCAGCGTGTAGCCGGTCGGCGGGAAGCCGATGATCGGGTTGGCGAAGAACGCCACCCAGACGATGACGGCAAGCGGCGCCAGCACGAAGGCCAGCACCGCATAGGCCGATGCGCGATACAATACGCCGCCGATCCGCGGGCGCTGGCGCTCCATCACCCGGTCCATTTCCGGTAGTGGCGCTGGGCGACCACGTTCGATGCGACGGTCAGGATCAGCGTGACCGCCATCAGGATGAACGCCAGCGCCGCGCCGAACGGCCAGTTCATCGCCTTGGCGATTTCATCATAGACTGTCGGCGCCATCATGTGCATCTTCGGCCCGCCGATCAGCACCGGCGTGGCATAGGCGTTCATCGACAGCACGAAGCACAGCACCGCGCCGGCGACCAGCCCTGGCGAACACAGCGGCAGCACCACGCGCACCAGAACGCGCAATGGCGGCGCGCCGAGGCTCGCCGCCGCTTCCTCGATCGCGCGGTCGGCGTTTTCCAGAGATGACTGCACCGTGATGATCATGAACGGCAGAAGCACCGACACCATGGCGACGATCACCGCGGTGGGCGTGTACATCAGGTTCACGTCCGCGGCGATGCCGGTGACAGCGGCCAGCTTCGCCAGCACCCCGTTCTTGCCCAGCATCACCATCCAGGCGGCCGAACGAACGGCGTTGCCCATCAACAGCGGCAGCGCCACCGCCATCATCAGCGCCGGCTTGAGCTGCGGGCCGGCCGACCGGGCGAGATAGTAGGCGACGGGGAACCCGGCCACGACGCAGATCGCCGTCGAGACCGCGGACACCCACAGCGTCGTGCCGAGCACGTCCTGATAGAACGGGTCGTGCAGGAATTTGGCGTAGTTCGCCCCCGTCAGCGCCTCGCGCATCATGTCCCCGGGCACGAAGCGATTGAAGCTGTACCGCAGCATCAGGCACAGCGGCAGCAGCAGGAACAGCACCACGAACAGCGTCCCGGGCGCCGCCAGGAACGGCGCGCCGGGGATGCGGCGGCGCGGTTGCGCGGGCGGCGGGCGGCCCGCCATCACGTCGCGATCGTCTCGTTCCAGAACTCCAGCCAGCCGGCGGTGTTCTTGGCGACGTATTCGTGATCCGGCATCCGCAGCGCCTGCTGCTCGGCCGGCGAGAAATCGATAATCGCCCGCAGGTCGGCCGGCATTGCCGATTTCGCGTTGGCTGGCGCATAGAAGCTGGCCTGCGCGAGTTGCGACATCGCCTGCGGGTCCAGCATCGCGTTGAGATAGAAATACGCGCCCTGCGGATGCGGTGCGGTCTTCGGCAGGCTGGCGCCGAAGGTGATGGCAATCGCGCCTTCGCCCGGGAACTGGATGGCAAGTGGCAAGCCATCCTTCGCCCATTGCAGGCCACGCGCCTTGTATTGCACGGCGACATCCACCTCGCCATTGGCCATGCCCGCCTGCAGCATCTGATGGGTGGCGTAGATCTTCGGCTGAGTCAGCGCTTTCAACTCCATCAGCCGCTGCTTGCCGGCCTCGGCATTGGTCATGGTGCCGCCATTGATCAGGCCGGCCATCGTCACATACTGGAAATAGAGCTGGTTGGTCAGGCCCAGCCGGCCGGCCCATTTCTTGTCCCACAGCGCCGCGAAGGATGTCGGCGGATCAGCGACTTTGCTGCGATTGTAGACGATGACGACGGCGCTGTACAGCCACGGCACGAAATAGGGTGCGCGCAACGCCGCTACCGTTTCGGCGTAGTTCGGGATCTTCGCCTGATCCAGGTCGGCCAGCACGCCGGCGCGCTGCATCTCGTAGGCATCCGAATCGTTCAGATGCGCCACGTCGATGGTGCCGCGATGGAAGCGCGCTTCGGCGACCAGCTTGGTCTTCCGCTCCGGCTCCATCGTCAGCACGTGCTCGATGCGATAGCCCTTGCTTTCGATCAGCGGCGCTTCGACGAACTTCACCGTACGGTCGTTCCAG
>JAKBCB010000381.1 GCA_021808185.1 Pseudomonadota bacterium | reverse complement strand
CGTCGCGCGCGCACTCCGCAGCCTGACGCCCCCCCGCGCCGGCGCCTCCGCCCCACCGCCGCTACCTTGCGCCGGCACGCAAGGGAACCAGCCGAAGTGCCGCCACCGCTGAAACATCTGCTCGCGATCGAGGGCATGTACCCGCCCCAGATCGGCGCCCTGCTCGACCTCGCGGAAAGTTTTGTCCTGCTGAACCGCACCGGCACCGCGCCCCGCACCCGGTTGCGCGGGCGCACCCTCATCAATCTGTTCTTCGAGGACAGCACCCGTACCCGCACCAGCTTCGAACTGGCGGGCAAGCGCCTCGCGCCATCCGTTGCGCAGACGGTTAATTGCGCGCATGCTCGCATTCTGACGGTCGCCGGCATTCCGGGGCAAGCACGGTTCGAAGTCGCGCTGCCATCCCAGGGAGGAACCAGCCCATGCCATCGAACTATACGTCCGGGCCATTCACCTACATTTTTGGCGGCCAGCCACCCGCCAGCGGCGCCGTCGTCAGCAGCGGGTTCTTTCTGGTGCTGGACTCCGGGGGACTCGCCTACGCGACGACAGTCCTAAGCAACGGCCAACTCTCCGTCGACGCCGGCGGTTCGACTGGCGGCTCGGCGTTCGGCACGATCCTCAGCGGCGGTTTGGAGATAATCGGCTACCACGGGGTCTCGGGCGCTTTCGCCCCGACGTTCGGCGTCGATACCGGCGCGGTGGTCTATGCCGGCGGCATCCAGGACGACCATGGTGTCTCGATCAATGCCGTTGTCAGTTCCGGCGGCCTCCTGCTGACAGATACTAACGGCGTGACCAGCGGCGCCACGCTCTACAGTTCGGGGTCGCAGACGGTCGGCTACGCCAGCGAAGCCGTTCGCACCACCGTCAACAGCGGCGGCGCGCAAACCGTGTCCATGGGCACCGCGAGCGGCACGGTGCTCAACAGCGGCGGCGTGCAAGGCGTGCACGGCGGCGGCCTCGCGTACGGCACCAGCGTCGGCGGCGGCGGTGTGCAGTCGGTTTACTTGGCTGGCAGCGCCAGCAGCACCGTCGTCAGTAATGGCGGGTTGCAAATGGTGGCCGCCTACGGCATCGCCGACGCCACCTCCGTGGGCAGCGGCGGCGTGCAGCTCGTGGCCGATTCCCTGGCCAGCGCCAGCGGCACCGTGGTGCAAAACGGCGGGCGGCAGACCGTGTACGGCGTCGCCGTCGCCACCACGATCCAGGGCGGCGGGGTCTCGGTCGTCAACTTCAACGGCGTGACCACCGGCACGGTCATCGACAGCGGCGGATTGGCGGTGGTGGAGGGGTTCGGCTCAGCCAGCAACACCACGGTCGATGCAGGCGGTACTATTGTTCTGCTGCCGCAGGCGCTCGATCCGGGATTTAACGCGCTGGCCGGTGCCGATGTGGTCAGCGGCGGCGTGGTCGTGCTGTCGCCCGACGGCCTCCCGGTTGTCATATCGAGCGGCGTCGTCCCCGGCGTCGTCGTCGGCTCGGGCGCCGGCGAATACGTGTGGTCCGGCGGCAGCGCCGCCGCGTCGCTGATCGGCTCGGGAGCATCGCAGGCCGTTTACGCGGGCGGCGTGGCGTCCGACACCGCGGTGGCCAGCGGTGGGCAGCAGAATGTCTTCGCGTCGGGCGCGACTTCTGGCACCACGCTCTCCAGCGGCGCCATCGCCACCGTATGGATCGGCGGCACGACACATGGCGATGTCGTCGGCGCGGGTGGCGAGGAGGATGTTGCCTCCGGCGGCGTCGCCAGCTTCGCCACGGCGGCCAGCGGCGGCATCCTGGCGATCGAGCCGGGCGGGAGCGCCTACGGCACGCTGATCGCCAGCGGCGGCAAGGAAATCATCGACCCCGGCGCGGTGGCGAGCCTCACCACGATCGCGGTCGGCGGCTCGATCGAGCTGTACGGCCTCGTGTTCAGCGGCGGGCAGCCGGTCCTCAGCGGCGGCGTGCTGACGGTGACGGAGGGCAGCGGCACCGACCAGATCACCTTGTCCGGCAGCTATCCGGGCGCGGTATTTACGGCGGCGGCGGATACGGGCGGCTACGGCACGGTGGTCACGCTCGACAGCGTTTCCTGCTACGGGCGCGGCACCCGCATCCTGACGGCGCGCGGCGCGGTGCCGGTGGAGGCGCTGCGCCTTGGCGACCGTGTCCGCGCGGTGCTCGGCCAGCGCGACGCGCCGATTGTCTGGATCGGCCGGCGCGCGGTGGACTGTGCCGGCGACCCGCGCCCAGGCCGGGTCTGGCCGGTCCGCGTCGCCGTCGGCGCGTTCGGACCGGGGCGGCCGGCCGCGGACCTGACGCTGTCGCCGGATCACGCGGTGTATGTGAACGACGTGCTGATCCCGATCCGCTATCTGATCAACGGCGGCAGCATAGCGCAGACGCCGGTGGACCGAATCGAATACTGGCATTTCGCGCTGCCTCGGCACGGCGTGGTCCTGGCCGAGGGGCTGCCGGCCGAAAGCTTCCTCGATATCAGGAACGGGCAGGATTACGCAGGCCACCCGGCACCGATCCAGCTCGCCCAGGGTCCGGCGCGGATCTGGGACGCCGATGGCTGCGCGAAGCTGGTCGTTGCCGGCCCCGAGCTGGAGGCGGTGCGCGCCTTGGTCGGCCGCCACGTGGGGCGGGCGGCGGCCTGATCCGGCGCGCAGATGCGCGGTGCATGACAGCCGGGCACGGGCTGGCTACCCTGGCGGTGAAACGCAAGGGACTCGGCCGGACGTGGCGCCACCGCTGAAACATCTGCTCGCGATCGAGGGCATGTACCCGCCCCAGATCGGCGCCCTGCTAGACCTCGCCGAAAGCTTCGTGCTGCTCAACCGCACCGGTACCGCGCCGCGCAACCGGTTGCGCGGGCGCACCCTCATCAACCTGTTCTTCGAGGACAGCACCCGCACCCGCACCAGCTTCGAACTGGCGGGCAAGCGCCTCGGCGCGGATGTCATCAACATGTCGGTGGCGACATCCTCGGTGAACAAGGGCGAGACGCTGCTCGACACGGCCTCGACCCTGAACGCGATGAACTGCGACCTGCTGGTGATCCGCCACGCCGCCTCGGGCGCGCCGGCGCTGCTGGCGCGCAAGGTGGAAGCCGCCGTCATCAACGCCGGCGACGGCACCCACGAGCACCCGACCCAGGCGCTGCTCGACGCACTGACCATCCGCCGCCACCTCGGCGGCTTGCAGGGGCTGACGGTGGCGATCTGCGGCGACGTGCTGCATTCGCGCGTCGCGCGGTCCAACATCTTCCTGCTCAGCGCCATGGGCAGCCAGGTGCGCGTGGTCGGGCCGCCCACGCTGATCCCGCCGGAGGCCGAGCGGCTCGGCGTGAAGGTGTTTCACGACATGGCCAGCGGCCTCGCCGGCGTGGACGTGGTGATGATGCTGCGGCTGCAACAGGAACGCATGGCGCGCAGCCTCGTGCCCAGCGCGCGCGAGTATTTCCGCTTCTGGGGGCTGGACGAGGCCAAGCTGAAGCACGCCGCCCCGCACGCGCTGGTGATGCATCCCGGGCCGATGAATCGAGGCGTGGAGATCGCCAGCTCCGTCGCCGACGACCCGGTGCGCAGCGTGATCCGCGAACAGGTGGAAATGGGGGTCGCGGTGCGCATGGCGGTGCTGGAGACGCTGGCCCGGTCCGGGACGAATTCATGACCGACATCCTGTTCCACAATGTCCGCCTGCTCGACCCCGCGAGCGGGCTGGACCAGATTGCATCGTTGCTGGTGCGCGACGGCAAGATCGCCGATCACGGCGCCGCGCTCGGCCGCCCGGACGGCGCCGAGACCATCGACGGCGACGGCGCGGTGCTGTGCCCCGGCCTCGTCGATATGCGCGTGGAAGTGGGCGAGCCGGGCGGTGAATGGCGCGAAACCGTCGCCTCCGCCGCGATCGCCGCCGCCGCCGGCGGCATCACCACCGTCGCCGCCCTGCCGGACAGCCGGCCGGCGATCGACGACCCGGCGCTGGTGCGGCTGCTGCGGGCACGCGGCGAGGAAACCGGCAGCCTGACCGTGCTGCCCTACGGCGCGCTGACGCGCGGCTGCCGGGGGGAGGATCTGGCCGAACTCGGCCTGCTGCGCGAAGCCGGGGCCGTCGCCTTCACCGACGGCGCGCGGGCCATAGCGCCCGCGAGGCTCATGCGCCTCGCACTGACC
>JAKBCB010000380.1 GCA_021808185.1 Pseudomonadota bacterium | reverse complement strand
CGCCGCGAACGCGCGATTGGCCGGCGGCGGCGGCGATGGCGGCGGCATCGGCGGCGGTGGCGGCGGCGCGGGCGCGCCGCAGCCCACGCAAAGCCCTCTGGCGGGTGGCGGCGGCGCGCCGGGGCTTATCGTGGTCCGCTGCGTGCCGGCGCCATGACGCAACGGCGGCGGGCGCGATGCGGCTGATCGGCTCCTACACCTCGCCCTTCGTGCGCCGCGTCGGCGTGACGCTGCGTCTGCACGGCTTGGCGTTCACCCAGGTACCATACGCCACCGACGCGGACGCCACGGCGATCCGCGGCTTCAACCCGCTCGGGCGCGTGCCGGTGTTGGTGCTGGAGCACGGCGAGGTGCTGATCGACAGTGGTATGATCGTGGATCATCTCGACGACCTGGTCGGGCCGGAGCGGGCGCTGACCCCGCGCGCGGGGCCGGCGCGGCGGCAGGTCAACCGGCTGGTGGCGCTGGCGCTCGGCGCCACCGAAAAATACCTCGCCGCCTACCACGAACGCAACGCGCGGCCGGAGGCCAAGGCCTGGCCGCGCTGGCTGGAGCGGCTGGAGGCGCAGGCCCATGCCGGGCTCGCGGCGCTGGACGGCATGGTCGGCACGCCCTGGTGCGGCGGCGAGGCGTTCACCCAGACGGATATCTGCGTGACGGTGGCGCTGAGGGCCATGCGCTTCGACATGCCGCATCTGGCCCCGTTCGGCCGCTTCCCCGGCCTCGACGCCATCGCCGCCGCCGCCGAGAAGCTGGACGCGTTCGCGGCCACGCGCCCGCGCTGAGGCAGGGTTCGCCCTCGCCGCCGCGTGGCCTGCGCTGCGCGCCCTACCCGGCCCTGCGGAACAGTGCCCGCGCCGCCGCCAGCACGCGGGATTGATAATCGGCGTTCAGCGCCGGGGTGTGCGAATGGTAGTTGCCCACCGCGCGCAGCAGGTCGCCATGGGTCTCGTTCAGGTAGGTGCGCAGGATCAGCCCGGCGGCGGCGATGTTGAAGCACGGATCGGCGATCAGCCGCCGCCGTACCTCCGGCACCGGCAGGCGCGCCACGCGGGCGAGCGGCTCCAGCCACACGGCGTTGACCTGCATCACCCCGAAATCGTCCGAGCCGTCGGTGTTGTGGCTGATGCTGCCGACGGAGCCGCCCTCGACCGCCTGGATGGAAGGCAGCACGCGCGGCGGCAGGTGATAGACCGAGGCGACCAGCGCCATGCAGGCCAGGAAAGGCACCATCTCGTCGCTCCAGGCGGCGTGAGGCGCATCGCTACCGCGCGCGCGCCCGGCGCGGCAAGGGGGATGGAACAAGTGTCATGGGCGCTCGGCTTGGCCGGGAAGGCGCGCTCCTGTAGAAGCCCGCGCAGGAACCGAGGACCTTGCCGCATGCCGCTCGTGACCGCCCGCGCCGCCCCGCGCCGCCCCGCCGAAGGCGGCTTTACCCTGCTGGAAATCCTGGTGGTGATCGCCATTCTGGGTCTGCTCATCGGCCTCGTCGCACCCGCGGCGCTGCGCCAGTTGGGGGGCGCGAAGGTCTCGGTGGCCAAGCAGGCGATCGAGCGACTGGGCTCCGTGCTCGACCTGTACAAGCTCGATGTCGGCGGCTACCCGACGACGGAACAGGGTCTCGGCGCCCTGGTGGAGCGCCCGACCGGGGTCAGCGTGTGGAACGGCCCGTATCTGAAGGGCGACAAGGTCCAGGCCGACCCCTGGAACCACCCGTACATCTACCGCGCCCCGTCCAGCCGCCGGAACCACGATTTCGACCTGTGCTCGGGCGGCCCCAACGCCACCACCGGCGAGCCGGGGGCGGAAGGGATGATCTGCAACAACTGAGCCGACTCAGTCACTGAATCGGCTCAGTCCGGCGCGCGGTCCCAGTCGAGCACGGTGAACGGCGGCTGGTTCGGGTTGGAGGCGAGGCCGGTGGCAACCTGGATCACCGCCCGGCGCACGAAGCGCCCGCCGGAGGGGGTGACGGCGGTGGCCGTGATGGTCAGTGTCGGTGCCTCGTCGAAGGCCAGCGGCGGCGAGCCGTTCGCCGCCGCCTCGGCCGCCGCCGCCGCGATCACCCGGTCCCCACTCCCCGCGTGCGGCGTCGATTCGATGTACGGCGAGACATAGGGCCGCAGCCGGGCCAGGATCTCGGGCGTGATCGACAGCACGAGGCCGAGTTCATCGACGCTGCGGAACGGCTGCCCCGGCGGTCCCCAGTCGCGCCCGGCGGCGCGGTACTGCGGCGCCTTGGCCCCCATGCGCTGCGGAAATTGCGCCGGGCTGCGCCAGTCGGAGATCTGCTCGGTCAGCACTTCGGCCAGCTTCGGCTCGAAGCCAAGCGCGTGCAGCAGCCCGTGCAGCAGCGGCAGCGGCGAGTTGTTCAGCGTGATCTTGCTGTTCTCGGACACCATCGCAACCTCGACGGTCGCATGCGGCAGGCGCACCACGCGCGCCAGCCCGTCCGCCGGCCAGCGGTTCGCCGAGCCGTCCATGGCGTGCCAGACCGCCTCGAACACCGCCGCGTCTGCCGCCGCCTCGGCCTCGGCGGCGGCGCGCAGATTGGCCGCCAGCCGCGTCTCGGCGTGGCCGGCGGCGGTGATGCGGGTGCCGATCAGCGCCAGCAGCGCCATGCTCCACAGCACGATCAGCAGCGCGAACCCCCGCTGCCGCCGGCGCGCGGCGCCGCAAGCCGTCACTGGCCGGGTTGCAGCTTGTTGCGCAGCCGCTCGGACGGATCGGGCGAGCCGGTCAGCGGCAGGCGCGACAGGTCCGGCACGGCGGCGGCGTTGCGCAACTGCTCGCGCAGATCCTCGGTCAGCGCGCGCGCGTCGCGCTGGTCGTGCACCACATGCGGCGTGATCAGCACCAGCAGTTCGGTACGGTTGCGCTGGTTGGATTGCTGCCCGGTCAGGAACCCCAGCACCGGCACGTCCTTCAGCCAGGGGATGCCCTGATTGGTCTTTTGCAGGCTGTCCTGGATCAGCCCGGCCAGGCCGATGGTCTGCCCGTCCTGCACCACGACACGGGAGACGACGCGGCGTTCGTTGAAGGTCGGCGACTGGATGCCGGATGTGGTGACGGCGCTGTTCACGTCGCTGACCTCCTGCGCGATGTCCAGCGTCACCAGCCCGCCGCTGTTCACGCGCGGCGTCACGTCCATGATGACGCCGGTCTGCTGGTACTGGATCGAGTTGATCACCGGCGAGCCGACCGCGATCGTGCTCTGCGAGGTCTGCGACAGGTACGGCACCAGCGCGCCGACCATCAGATGCGCGGTTTCGTTGTCCAGCACGAGCAACTCGGGCGAGGACAGCACGTTGACCGTCGTCACCGCCTGCAACGCCTGGATGGTGGCGTTGACGCCCCCGGCCGAGAGCGTGAACGAGTAGCCGGGGAAGCCGGGCGCGATCGAGCTTGTGGTGTTGCCGCTCAGCACGTTGTTGATGCTGCCGTTCTTGAAGAAGAACTGCGTGCCGAACTGAAGCTGGTCGTTGAGCTGGACCTCGGCGATCACCGCGTCGATGCGCACCTGCAAGGGCAGGATGTCCACCTTGCGCAGCATCGCCTCGGCGGTGCCCTCCTCCTGCGGGGTGGCGTAGATCAGCACGGCGTTGTTCTGCGCGTTGGGGATGATGCGCATGCTGTTCGCGTCGGCGTTGCCGCCGCCGCCGCCGCTATCCAGGCCACCGAGCAGCGGGTTCGATGAAACGGCGGCGCTGGCGCCGCCGGGGGCGCCGGGCGCCCCGATGCCGCCGCCGGTGATGCCGCCGGTGGTGCCGCCGGTGCTGGCGCCGCCGATGCCGCCCGCGCCGATGCCCCCGCCGCCGATGCCCCCGCCACCGATGCCGCCGCCGCCGATCCCCCCGCCGCCGATGCCCCCGCCCACGCCCCCGCCCATGCCGCCCCCGCCGGCGCCACTCTGGCCGAAGCTGCCGCCGGCGCTGAACTGGCCGCTGGCATTGCGCGAGGCTTGCGCCGCGTTGGTCGGCTGGGCGGTGACGTTGTTCGGGGTGAAGGCCTGTTGCAGCAGATACGCCACGTCGTCGGCGTGGCTGTTTTGCAGGTAGTACACGTGCCAAGTGCGCTCGGAGAACCGCCGCGCCTTCTCCACCAGGGCGAACACGCGCTTGGCTTCGTCGATGTAGCGCGGCTGGTTGGCCACGATCAGCACGCTGTCC
>JAKBCB010000379.1 GCA_021808185.1 Pseudomonadota bacterium | reverse complement strand
CCCTGCGCGGCATCGAGTATGGCACGATCGAGTCCACCATCGTCCAGCAGCCGTACGAGTTCGGCTACCTCTCGGCCATCAACATCATCAAGACGCTGAAAGGCGACAAGTCGTGGGTTCCGGCCGACGGCAAGCTGATCGTCGCCACCAAGATCATCGACAAGTCCAACGTCAAGGAGTTCGCCGCCAACCTCAAGGCGCTGCTCCACAAGTAGGCGACGGACACGACCAAATCCCGGCGGCCTTGTGCCGCCGGGGACCGCGCGTGGGGGGAACGCCGAATGGCGGAAACGTTACTGGAACTGTCCGGGATCACGAAGACGTATCCTGGTGTGACGGCGCTCGACAATGTCAGCATCAGGCTGGCTCGCGGCGAGGTGCTGGGCCTGATCGGCGAGAACGGGGCCGGCAAGTCCACGCTGATGAAGATCCTGGGCGGTGTCACCGAACCCAGCGAAGGCATCATCCGCATCGACGGTCAGGACCACGCGAGCCTGACTGTTGCGGCCGCGACACGCGCCGGGATCGCCTTCGTGCATCAGGAACTCAATCTGTTCGAGAACCTCGATGTCGCGGCGAACGTGTTCATCGGGCGGGAAAAGCGGCTCGGCGGGCCGCTGAAGCTGGTGGACAATGCCGCGCTGCGCGCCGCCGTCGCGCCGCTGCTGGCGCGGCTGGGGGCGGATTTCACGCCCGAGACGCTGGTGGAGAACCTATCCATCGCGCAGCGGCAGATGGTGGAGATCGCGAAGGCACTGTCCATCGACGCGCGCGTCATCATCATGGACGAGCCGACATCGAGCCTGACGCTGACCGAGACCGAGCGGCTGTTGCAGGTGATCGCCGACCTGCGGGCGCACGGCATTTCGGTGATCTACATCACCCACAGGCTGGGTGAGATCATGACCTGTGCGGACCGCGTGGTGGTGCTGCGCGACGGGCACACGGTGGGCGAACTGGCGCGCGACGAACTCAGCCACGGCACCATGATCCGGCTGATGATCGGGCGCGACCTGAAGTCGCTGTATCTCCCGCCGAACCAGCCGGCGCGTCCGGGCGGCTGCGACATCCGCGATGTCGTCACCACGGCGTTTCCGGACCGCAAGATCAACCTCTCCGTACGGCATGGCGAGATCCTGGGCCTCGCCGGGCTGGTCGGCGCGGGCCGCACCTCGCTCGCCCGCACGGTGTTCGGCATCGACCGGCTGCTCGGCGGCGAGATCCGCCTGGACAACGAGCCGGTGCGCGTGGACACCCCGCGCGACGCGATCCGGCAGGGCATCTACCTGATCCCGGAGGACCGCAAGAAATCCGGCCTCGTGCTGGAATTTCCGATCCGCGAGAACATCTCCCTCGCCAGCCTGCTGACCCAGGCCAGACTGTGGCTGGTCAACCGCGCCGCCGAGGGCCGGATCGCGCGGCAGCAGGCCGCGAGCCTGTCGATCAAGGCCCCGAACGTCGATACGCAGGTGGTGACGCTGTCGGGCGGCAACCAGCAAAAGGTCGTGCTGGCCAAGTGGCTCTCGATGCAGCCGCGGGTGATGATCTTCGACGAGCCGACACGCGGCATCGATGTGGGCGCCAAAAGCGAGATCTACGCGCTGATGCGCAACCTCGCGGACGAGGGGGTTGCGATCGTGATGATCTCGTCGGACATGGAGGAGGTGATCGGCGTCTCCGACCGCGTCGCGGTGATGCACGAGGGGCACGTCAGCGGCGTGCTGGAGCGTGACCAATTCAGTGAATACAACGTGTTGCGGCTGGCGATCGGCCAGGCGCTTGAGCCGTCGGGAGCCGCCGCATGATGAAGAAGGACCTTGGCCTGTTCGTGTTGCTGATCGTGGTCTCCGCGATCACCGGCGCGATCAACCCGGCCTTTCTGTCCGGCGTGAACCTGCTGAACATGGCCAACCTGATCGGCCTGTTCGGCGTGTTCGCGCTGGGCGAGGGAATGGTGATCATTACCGGGGGCATCGACCTGTCGATCGGCTCGATGCTGGCACTGCTGGGCGTGGTGTTCATCGACCTGCTGACGCAATACGAGATCTACTGGCCACTGGCGCTGCTGATGGTAATCGCCGGCGGGCTGCTGTTGGGGGCGTTGCAGGCGTTTCTCGTCACCAAGCTGAAGATGCAGCCGTTCATCGTGACGCTGTGCGGCCTGCTGATCTATCGCGGCGCCGCGCGCTACTACACGACGGACAGCACGCGCGGCTTCGGTTACGGCGACGAGGCCGACACGATCAGCAACATCGCTTCCGGGCATATCATGGGGGTGCCGAACACGTTCATCTTCCTGATCGTGCTCGCGGCGATCATGGCCGTGGTGCTGCACCGCTCGGTGTATGGCCGCTGGCTGTATGCCGTCGGCAAGAATGAGGAGGCGGCGCGCTTCTCCGGCATTCCCACCGGCGTCGTGATCGCCGTCGCCTACATCATCAGCGGGGCACTTGCCGGCATCTCGACGGTGATGTTCGTCTTCTACACCAACTCGGTCTCGCCCAGTTCGTTCGGCAATTTCTACGAACTGTATGCGATCGCGGCGGCCGTGCTCGGCGGGTGCAGCCTGCGCGGCGGCGAGGGCTCGATCGTCGGCATCGTGCTTGGCACCGCGCTGTTGCAGGTGCTGCAGAACCTGGTGAACATCCTCGGCATCCCGAACTCGCTGAACTTCGCCGTGATGGGCACGGTGATCCTGCTCGGCGTGCTGGTGGACCAGCAGTTGCAGGCGCGCCGCCGGCTGGCCGCCGCCACCGCCGGGGCCGCGCGGGCCTCGGCGGCCGCAGCCGCAGTGCGTAGCGGGCAAAGCGCATGACGGTCGCCCCCACCGAATCGCGGGCCCCGCCCGGCAGCGACGCCGCAAGGCTCGGCGAGGCGGTGGGACGCAACCTGCACGAGCGCATCGCCAACACGCTGGGCGAGGGCATCGTCGCGGGCATCCATCCGCCGGGCAAGCCGCTGCCGACGGAGATCGAGCTGTGCGCGAGCCTGTCGGTGTCACGCTCGGCGCTGCGCGAGGCGTTCAAGCTGCTGGCGGCGAAGCGGCTGATCATCAGCCGGCAGAAGGTCGGCACGCTGGTTCGCCCGCGCGCCGAGTGGAACATGCTCGACCCGGAAGTGCTGGCGTGGAACCTGCACGCGGCGCCGACGGACGAGTTCGTCACCGGGCTGTTCGAAGTGCGCAAGATCGTGGAACCCTCGGCGGCGGCGCTGGCGGCGGAGCGGCGATCGGCGGATGCGATGGCGCGGATCGAGCGGGCGCTGGCGGACATGTTCCGCTTCCAGGGCACGTCGGTGGAGCTGATCGAGGCGGATCTGCGCTTCCACCAGTCGATCCTGGACGCCACCGGCAACTACTTCCTGGCCTCGTTCGGCGCGGTGATCGAAAGCTCGCTACAGGCGTCGTTCCGCTTCGGTTGGGCGTCGCGCCATCACACGCCGGAATATTCGCTGCGCCAGCATCAAGGCGTGATGGAAGCGATCCGCGACGGCAGGGCGACCGACGCCTATGGCATCATGACTCAGCTTTTGCGCTCGGCCATCGAGGACGTGCGAGAGTCGCTGCTGCGCCGCCAACGCGGAGAGTGAGCGGGGTGCAGGGGCCTTATGGCCCCTGCCGGGTCCAGGGCGGAGCCCTGGCCTTGCCTTCAGCTCATCCAGTTCCCGCCATCGACGTTGTAGGTCTGGGCGACAACGTAATCCGCATCCGAACTGGCAAGGAACACGGCCATCCCGGTCATATCCTCGGGCGTGCCCATGCGCCCGTACGGCACGGCGAGGCCGACGCGCTTCTTCTTCTCGCCGAGCGGCAGGTTCTCGTATTTGGCGAACAGCGAATCGACATGGTCCCACATCGGCGTATCGACGACGCCCGGCGCGATGCCGTTGACGTTGATTTTGTACTTCGCCAGTTCCAATCCCATGCTTTGCGTCAGACTGATAACCGTGGCTTTCGAGGCGCAATAGACCGCCACGAACGCCTCGCCCCGCCGCCCCGCTTGCGAGGCAAAGTTGATGATCTTGCCGCCGCGCCCCTGCTCTTTCATGTGCGCGACCACCGCCTGTGTCGTGAACAGCAGCCCTTCGACATTGACGGCAAAGATCTTGCGGTAGCCTTCGTGGGTGATCTCCTCCAGCGGCCCCATGTCGAACACGCCGGCGTTGTTCACCAGG
>JAKBCB010000378.1 GCA_021808185.1 Pseudomonadota bacterium | reverse complement strand
GCAGGGCTTCATCGAGACCTCCAACGTCAACATCGTCACCGAGATCACCGATCTCATCACCGCCCAGCGCGCCTACGAGATGAACAGCAAGGTCATCACCGCGGGCGACCAGATGCTCTCCACCCTGACCAATCTGCGATGAGGTTCCTCATGCGCCACGCCCCGTTCGTGCTCGCCGCGCTCAGCCTTGCCGTGCCGGCGCATGCCGCGACCCTGCGCACCCTCACCACGCTCGCGGCCCCCGTGGTGCGCCTGTCCGACCTGTTCGACGACGCGGGCGAGCGCGCGGACCGCGTGCTCGGCCCCGCCCCCGCGCCGGGCGAGCGCATCGTGGTCGAGGCGGCGCAACTGGCCGCCATCGCGCGGCAATTCGGCGTCGATTGGCGCCCCGCCTCGCCCGCCGACCGCGCGGTGCTGGAACGCCCCGGCCGGCTGCTGCCGCGCGAGAGCATCACCGCCCCGCTGCTCACGGCGCTCGCCCGCGTCGGCGCGCCGACGGACGCGGCCCTGGACCTGCCCGGCTTCGAGGCGCCGCTGGTGCCGACCGAGACGCATCCCAGCGTCACCGTCGAGCAGCTCGACTACGAGGGGCCGAGCGGCCGCTTCACCGCCATCGTGCTGATCGCGGGCGAGGCGATGGCCTCGATGCGCCTGCGGCTGGCGGGCAAGGTCCAGGAAGTCGCGCATGTGCTGGTGCCCACGCACCGGCTGACCGCGGGGACGGTGCTGCGCGCCGGCGATCTGGTGGCGGCCTCGGTCCCGGCCGGCGCCCTGCGCGGCGACGTAGTGCGCGAACCGGCGCAGGCGCTCGGCCAGGAACTGCGCCACACCGCAGCCCAGGGCCAGCCGCTGCCGCTGGCCGAGCTGCAACGCCCGCTGGCCGTGGCCAAGGGATCGCATGTCGCGATGGAGCTGCACATGCCCGGCCTGAGCCTGGTGGCGCAGGGCACGGCGCTGGAGGGCGGCGCGGTCGGCGAGCACATCCAGGTGCTCAACCCGAGTTCCCACATGCAGATGGACGCCGAGATCGTGGGGCCGGAGCGGGTGTCCGTCGCGCCGGACGCGGTGCCGGTGCCGGCCACCGGGTTGTCCCAGGTGGCGCAGCGATGAGGCGGCGGGCGCTGGTGCTGGCGGCGCTGGCGCTGCTGCTCGGCGGCTGCGAGGCGACGCTGAAGCGCCTCGGCGACGGCGCCGGGCCGCCGACGATGACACCCAGCGGCGACCCTACCAAGGATCCGAAATATCGCCCGGTCAGCCTGCCGATGCCGCCGCCGCCGCCGCCGGACACCAACGCGAACTCGCTCTGGCACACCGGCAACCACGCCTTCTTTCCGGACCAGCGGGCGGCGCATGTGGGCGACATCATCACCGTCGTGGTCAACATCATCGACAGCGCGATCCTGGCCGACCAGACCCAGGTCACCCGCGCCGGCAGCGAGCTGATGGCCGCGCCGAACCTGCTCGGGCTGGAGGCGATCCATAAGGTGCTGCCGAAGAACGGCGGGCCGATGGTCAACACCAACAGCACCAACGTCAACAACGGCACCACCACGCTGAACCGCACCGAAACCATCCTGGTGCGGGTGGCCGGCGTCATCACCCAGGAATTGCCGAACGGCAATTTCGTCGTGGTGGCGCGCCAGGAGGTGCGGGTGAATTCCGAACTGCGCGAGATGGAGATCAGCGGCATCGTCCGCCCGCAGGACATCGCCAGCGACAACACCGTGCTGCACGACCGCATGGCCGAGGCGCGCATCAGCTACGGCGGCCGCGGCCAGCTCATGGACGCGCAGGTGCCGCGCTACGGCCAGCAGATGATGGATATTCTGCTGCCGTTCTAGCGACCGCGACGGCCTCCCCCAGATGGCTAGGGCGGGCCCTGATTGACTGACGACTATTGACAATCGTCAGTCCGCAGGGAACACTCCCGGCCAGCCAAGGGAGGCTGTCATGCATCCGCTCCACCGCGTCACCGTCGCCGCCGCCCTGCCGCTGCTGCTCGCCGGCTGTTTCGAGCGCGCGCAGCCCAGCGTGGAGAACGCCGTCCGCCCGGTGCAGACGGTGCGGGTGGCGCTGGCCACGGACGCCGAGAGCCGCGCCTTCGCCGGCACCATCAAGCCGCGACGCGAGGCCGATGTCGGGTTCCGCGCCGCCGGGCGTATCGCCACGCGCGCGGTGGATGTCGGCGCGCGCGTGACCACGGGGCAGGTGCTGGCCACGCTCGACCCGGCCGACCTCGCGCTCGCGGTGCGCGGTGCGCAGGCCGATCTGGCGTCGGCCGAGGCGCAATCCGAGCAGGCGCAGGCCGATGCCGCGCGCAGCCGCACGCTGCGCGGCCAGGGCTGGGTCGCCGCCGCCACCGACGAGGTGAAGCAATCCACCGCCCGCGCCGCCATCGAGCGCGTCGCCTCCGCCCGCGCGGCGCTGGCGCTGGCGCGCAACCGGCTGGACTACGCCACTTTGCGTGCCCCCTCGGACGGGCTCGTCACCGCGGCCCTGGCCGACCCCGGCACCGTGGTCGGCGAAGGCCAGCCGGTGCTGCGGCTGGCCGAGGCGGGTGCCCCGGAAGCCGAGATCCAGTTGCCCGAGCAGGTGCTGCCGGACGCGACCCGCCCCGGCGCCACCGTCACGCTCTGGGCGCGCCCCGATCTGCCACTGAAGGCCACGCTGCGCGAACTCTCCCCCTCCGCCGACGGCAAGCTGCGCACCTATTCCGCCCGCTACACCATCGCGGACCCGCCTGCGTGGCTGGCGCTCGGCATGAGTGCCACGCTGCATCTGCCCGGCGCCGACGACGCCGCCATCGCCACTTTGCCGGCCTCGGCGCTGATCGACCGGGGCGACGGCGCCATGGTCTGGACGGTGAAGGATGAGGGCAAGCTGATCGCCCGCCCCGTCCATGTCCGCCGGATGCAGCAGGACCGCGTGGTGGTCACGGGCCTGGAGAACGGCGACATGGTGGTGGCGCTCGGCGCGCAGAAGCTCGACCCGGCGGCGCGCGTGCGCATCGCCGACGAACGCCCGGCGACGGAGTAACCGCCATGCACGCGCTGACCTGGTTTTTTGGCGACGTGGCATGCCCCGGAGCCACCACCTTCGCTGTCTCCGCCCTCGGGGGCGCAGAGGGCCAGGGTGAGGCGGAGCCCCCACCGCATCCCGACCATCTCCCCCCGCAAGCGCGGACGGAGAGGGAGTTCTTTGCCGCCCCCTTCCCGCAGTGGCTGGGCTGAGCCATGCAGCGCTTCAACCTCTCCGCCTGGGCGGTGACGCACCGCGCGCTGGTCGGCTTCCTGATCGCGCTGATCTTCGTCTTCGGCGGGCTGTCCTACACCCGTCTCGGCCGCAACGAGGACCCGAGCTTCACCGTCAAGCTGATGGTGGTGACCGCGACATGGTCCGGCGCCACCGCGCAGGAAACCCAGAACCTGCTGGCCGAGCCGATCGAGCGGAAATTGCAGGATCTGGCGCATCTGGACCACCTGATCACCTTCGTCCGCCCCGGCTTCGTGGCAACGATGGTGACGTTCGCGGACAGCACGCCGCCCGCCGAAGTGCCGGACCTCTTCTACCAGGCGCGCAAGAAGCTCAACGACCTCAAGCCCAGCCTGCCCCAGGGCGTGAACGGCCCTGACGCCAACGACGAGTACACCGATGTCTATGGCGCGGTGTTCGCGCTCACCGGCGCCGACAACGCCGAACTGACCCGCCAGGCCGAGCGCGTGCGAGACCGCTTGCTGCGCGTGCCGGGGGCCGAGAAAGTCACCGTCTCGGGCGAGATCCCCCGCGCGCTGTTCGTCGAATTCAGCCACAGCCGGCTCGCGGCCCTGGGCATCACCGTGCCGCAGATCGCCCGCGCGATCGCGGCGCAGAACGATATCGTCGATACCGGCCTCGTCGAGACCGACAATACCCGCATCCCGCTGCGCGTGGATGGCGGCCTCGACGGGCCGGCGGCGCTGGGCAACGTGCCGGTCCCGGCCGACGGGGCCAGCGTGCGGCTGGGCGACATCGCCAGCATCCGGCGCGGCTATCAGGACCCGCCGATGTTCTCCATCCGCCACAACGGCCAGCCCGCCGTGGTCGTCGCCGTCTCGACGCAGAAGGGCACCAACGGCCTGGAATTCGGCAAACTGCTGCACGCCGAGGCGGACCGCATCCGCGCCGACCTGCCCGCCGGCATCGCCATAC
>JAKBCB010000377.1 GCA_021808185.1 Pseudomonadota bacterium | reverse complement strand
TGATCCGCACGATGTACGGCGCCGGCTTCCGCGCCGCCTCGCAGCACAGCCAGTGCCTGTATCCGCTGTTCACCCATATTCCTGGGCTGAAAGTGGTGATCCCGTCCAATGCCTACGAGGCAAAGGGTCTGCTGATCCAGGCGATCCGCGACGACGACCCGGTGATGTTCTTCGAACACAAGATGTTGTACGACGAAATCGCCGAGGTGCCGGACGAGCCGTACACCATCCCGTTCGGCGAGGCGAACCTGACGCGCGAGGGCGAGGATCTGACCATCGTGGCCATCGGCCGCATGGTGAAATTCGCCAACGAGGCGGCGGACGCGCTGGCCAAGCAGAAGATCTCCGTCACGGTGATCGACCCGCGCACGACCTCGCCGATGGATTTCGACACCATTCTGGAATCCGTCGAGGAAACCGGACGCCTGATCGTGGTGGACGAGTCGCATCCGCGCTGCTCGATGGCCACCGACATCTCCGCGCGCGTGGCGCAGGATGCGTTCAAGGCGCTGAAGGCGCCGATCCGCATGGTGACGCCGCCGCATGTGCCGGTGCCGTTCTCGCCGGCACTGGAGGATATCTACATTCCGAGCACCGCGCGTATTCTTGAAGCGGCGCGCGCGGTGCTGGACTGATCCGCCGGCCACAGGCACGCGGCCGCAAAGGCGCCAGGGGCATCCCCCCTGGCGCCGCCGATGACGCGGACGACGCGGGCGCGCTGTCGTTCGTCATCGGCCGGGCCGCGCGAGAAGAACCCAAGACGCAGGAACACAGCATGAGCGACGCGATCAAACCGATCGGCATGCCCAAATGGGGCCTCGCCATGACCGAGGGCAAGGTGAACGCCTGGCTGGTCGAGGATGGCGTCGAGGTCACGATGGGCCAGGAAATCCTGGAGATCGAGACCAGCAAGATCACCAACGTGTTCGAAAGCCCGGTGTCCGGCCTGCTGCGCCGCAAGGTCGCGGCCGAGGGCGAGACCTTGCCGGTGGGCGCGCTGCTCGGCGTGGTGGCGGACGCCTCGGTGAGCGATGCCGAGCTGGATGCGTTCGTCGATGAGGCCAGACAGGCGCAGGCCGCTGCCGCGGCCGCCGCGGTGCCGCCGCCCGAGCCGGTGATGGTGCAGGCCGAAGGCTGGTCGGCGCGGGTGCTGAAGCTGGCGCCGGAGACCGATGCCGGGGCGCCGCCGCTGGTGCTGATCCACGGTTTCGGCGGGGATTTGCAGAACTGGCAGTTCAACCAGCCCGATCTGGCCGCCGACCGCGTGGTGTACGCGCTGGATCTGCCGGGCCATGGCGGCTCCTCCAAGACGCTTCCGGGCACCGATGTGGCGGGGCTGGCCGCCGCCGTGCGCGGCGCGCTGGCGGCGTTGGGCGTGGAGCGGTTCCATGTCGCGGGGCATTCGCTGGGCGGGGCCGTCGGGCTGCAACTGGCGCTCGACGAGCCCAAGCGGGTGGCGAGCGTGACGCTGGTGTGCTCGGCGGGACTCGGGAGCGAGATCAATTCCGACTACATCGAAGGCTTCATCCGCGCGGACAAGCGCAAGGACATGAAGGCGACGGTCGAAACATTGTTCGCCGACACGTCCTTCGTCAGCCGCGACATGGTGGATGACCTGCTGAAGTACAAGCGGCTCGACGGCGTGCTGCCGGCGCTGCGCGCGATCGCGGACGCGGTGTTCGCCGGCGGCAAGCAGGCGGCGGTGCTGACCGGGCGGCTGGCCGGGCTCGATGTGCCGGTGCAGGCGATCTGGGGCGAGAGCGACCGCATCATCCCCGTGATGCACGCGAACGCGCTGCCGGAGGCGCGGCGGCACGTGCTGGCCGGCGCCGGGCATATGGTGCATATCGAAAAGCCGGCGGAGGTGAACCGCCTGATCGGCGAATTCGTGGCGTTCGCGAGCGGCTGAGGCGCCCCGCGCTCTCCACCGGTGGAGAGCTCGCATGCGACGCAGAGGCACGGAACGTGCGCTTCTTCCCCGTCCCGGCAGGGGCGGGGGCTTTCTGGCGGTGGCCGCCCTGGTCCTTCTCGCCAGTTGCGGCGGCGGTGGCGAGACGCCGGCCGGCCAGCCGGACAAGCCGCTGACCGCCGTGGGCATTTCCGTGGGCTCGCTGCGCAATCCGTACCATGCCGCGATCGCGCGCGGGGCAGAGGCGGCGGCGCGGCGGATCAGCCCGACGGTGCAGGTCACGACGGCGGGGGACGAATATTCCGCGTTCAAGCAGGCGGACCAGATCGACGCCTTCGTCGCCGCGCATACCGACCTGATCGTGCTGGTCCCCGCCGATTCCGAGCAGATCGGCGATGCCATCGCGCGGGCGCGGCAAGCCGGGGTGACGGTGGTGGCGGTCGATGCGCCGGCACTCGGCGCGGACGCCGAGGTGGCCGGGGACAACATCGCCGCCGGCGCCATCGCCTGCGCGGCGCTGGCGCAGGGAATGGGCGGTCACGGACAGGTGGCGATCCTCGGCGGCCCGCCGAGCCCCTTCGCCGTGGCGCGCGCCCTGGGCTGCGCGGACGCGCTGGCGCGCGTGCCGGACATCCGTGTGGCCGCCCCCGACGCCGACGGCCACGGCACGCAGGAAGGCGGGCGGCGAGTGATGCGCGATCTGTTCGCGGGCACGGGCCAGATCGACGGTGTGTTCGCGATCACCGACGCCGAGGCGCTGGGGGCGGCCGACGCGGCGGCGCAGGTTGGCCGCAACCTGCTGGTCGTGGCGCCCGAGGGCTCACCCGCGATGGAGGCGGCGCTGGCCAACCGGGCGCGCGCCGGGGTGATCGCGACGGCGGCGCTCGACCCGTACCGGATGGGCGGCAACGCCGTGCGGGTGGGCCAGGAGGTGCGCAACGGCCGCGCGCCAGCCGCAGAGGAGCGGCTGCTCGACCCGGCGCTGGTCACGCGCGACACTGTGCACGACTACAAGGGCTGGCTCGCCGAGCGGCAGTAGCCCGCGCTACCCCACGGCGAGCGTCTGGAGTTTGGTTGCTGGGTCGGCGAGTTTCGCCGGGTCCGGGGCGAGGCGTTTCTGGATCATGGTCATCGCCACGCGCACGTCCTTCGCGGCGTTGACCCCCGTCGCCGCCACGACGCGGCCGGCGGCATCGAGGTGGAAGGCGGAGAAACTGGCCGCCGTCTCGTTGCCGCGCAGCACGGTGGTGACGCCGTCGTGCGGCAGCCCGGCGACCTGGATGGTCACGCCGTGCTGGTCGGTCCAGTACCAGGGCACATCGTCGTATTGCTCCGCGATGCCGGCCATGGCGCGGCCGACGGCGATGCCGTGGTTTTGCGCGTGCCGCCAGGACTCCAGGCGCAGGCGGCGTTGCAGCGACGGGTGCCAGAACGCGGCGACATCGCCGGCCGCGTAGATGTTGGGCATCCCGGCGCGGCCGAACTCGTCCACCACGATGCCGCCATCGACCTCCACGCCGGCCGCCTGCGCGAGCGCGGTGTTGCGCACGATGCCGATGCCAGCGATCACCACGTCGGCCGGCACCGCGCCGCCATCCGTGCAGAGCACCCGGTCCGGCTCGATCGCCGAGACGCCGGCGCCGAAGCGCAGGTCCACGCCACGCTCGCGGTGCAGCCGTTCCACCCAGCGCGCCATGGCGCTCGTCATCGCCCGGCCCATGGCGCTGGGGGCGGCTTCCAGCACCGTCACGCGGCAGCCGCGCCGATGCGCGGAGGAGGCGATCTCCAGCCCGATCACGCCGGCGCCGATGCAGACCACGCGGGCTCCCGCTTGCAGGCGCGGGCGGATGCGCCGCGCGTCGTCCAGCGTGCGTAGCAGCAGCGCATGTTCGCCGCCCGGCACCGGCAGCGGCCGCGCCCGCCCGCCGGTGGCGAGCAGCAGCCGGTCGAACCCCAGCACGTCGCCGTCCGCCAGGGTCAGGCGCCGGCTGGCCGCATCGAGTGTCTTGGCCGCCGCGCCGAGCCGCAATTCGATGTCCAGGGCGGAAAATTTCTCCGCCGCGAAGAACCAGCTCGGCTCCGGTTCGGGATCGTCCGTCAGCGCGGTCTTGGAGAGCGGGGGGCGCTCGTACGGCCGGTGCGGCTCGTCGCCGACCAGCACGATCCGCCCGTCGAACCCGGCCTCACGCATTGCCACCGCCGCGTTGGCACCGGCCTGGCCGGCACCGACGATCACATGAACCTTGGGTGCCATCGTCCTCCCCATTCCCGCCGGTGGCGACACC
>JAKBCB010000376.1 GCA_021808185.1 Pseudomonadota bacterium | reverse complement strand
AATGTGCCGCCGGGCGATCCGGCGCCCGATACGACGGACCTGCTGGCCGCCGTTTGGCGCGGAGACGTGGTGCCGCCGCGCCCGCTTGCGACCATCGAGGCCACCATCGCGCTCGCCCTCCTCGCGCTCGGGCGGCCGGCGGCAGAGGCTGGCGCGATCTGGGCGGCGCGGTGATCTCGCTGCGCCGTGCCGGCCCGGCAGATGCGCCGGCGGTCCGCGACCTGACGCGGGCCGCCTACGCCAAGTGGGTTCCGCTGATCGGCCGGGAGCCGAAGCCGATGGGCGCGGACTATGCCTTGGCGGTCGAACGCCACCGCATCGATCTGCTGTACGACGATGGCGTGCTGGCCGCGCTGATCGAGACCATCCCGGCGCCAGACCATCTGTTGATCGAGAATCTGGCCGTCCTGCCCGCTTTCCAGGGGCGCGGCCACGGCCGCACCCTCGTCGCGCACGCCGAGGCGCTGGCCGCGGCGGCCGGCTGCGCTCTCGTGCGGCTGTACACCAACGGCAAGTTCGCCGCGAACGTCGCGCTCTACGGCAAGCTCGGCTACCGCGTGGACCGCGAGGAGGAATTTTCCGGCGGCGTGATCGTGCACCTGAGCAAGCCGGTCAGCCCGCTTCGGTGAGGCCGACGATGCGATACGGCACCATCCCGCGCTCGCCGGTGCCGACATCGAGCGCGTGGCCGACCGGGGGCATGGCGCGATGGCGGCAGTTCGGCCGCTCGCAGGCACGACAGCCGGGGCCGATGGGCACGCGCACCTGCGGGTTGCGCAGATCGAGACCGGCCGAATAGATCACCTGATCGGCGAAGGCGATGTCGCAGCCGAGCCCGACCGCCGTCTCGCGCGGGCGGTTGAGGAACGAACCGCCGCTGCCGGCGGTGCGCGCGATGCAGAGATAGGTGGCGCCGTCCGGCGTCGCGGCCAGCTGGACCAGGATGCGGCCGGGCTGCGCGAACGCCTGATGCACGTTCCACAACGGACAGGCGCCGCCGAAGCGGGCGAACTGGAAGCGCGTGGCGCTGCTGCGCTTGGAGACGTTGCCCGCGATGTCGGCCTTGAGGAAATAGAACGGTACGCCCGCCAGCCCCGGCCGCTGCAAGGTGGACAGCCGGTGGCACACCTGCTCGAAGCTTGTGCCGAAACGGCGTTGCAGCCGCTCGATGTCGTGCCGCAACTCCCGCGCCGCCGCGTGGAACGGCCGGTACGGCAGCACCAGCGCGCCGGCGAAATAATTGGCCAGCCCCACGCGGGCCAGCGCCCGTGCCTCGTCGCTCGATAGATTGGCGCCGGCGACCATCGCCTCGATCCGGCGTTCCTGCTCCAGCAGGCCGATCACGTGCGCGGTGGAAAAATTCTCCGATTCCGGCGCCATTTCCTCGGCCAGCAGCAGTTTTTTCCCCGGTCGGTCGAAGCGCCACAACAGGCCCGAGTCGGGCAGGCCGGGGGCGGTGGCGACCGTGACGCCATGAGCGTCGCGCAGCCGGCGCCGGAGATCCTCGCGCAGTGTGGCCGGGGCGAAGCGTTCGCTGTCGGACAGCGCCTCGGCGGCCTCGTCGAGCGCCGGGAAGTGGTTGCGGTGGGACTGCACCCAGTCGCGCACCTCGTCGTACGGCAGGTGCGACATCTGGCCCGGCGCGTGGGCGTCACTGGCGATGCGGGTGCGCAGGGCGCGATGCTCCTCGTCCAGCGCGAGCCATGCGCGGTACAGCGTCAGGAACCGGCTGCCGATGGCGGGTGCCGCGCGTACCGCCGCCTGCACCTCGGCCAGGTCCACCGGCGCGCCGCCGAACAGCGGGTCCGCCGTCGCCTCGCGCAGGTCGTGCACCTGCCGGGTTTCCTCGTCGTCGGCAAAGTAGCCGATGCCGACCGCGAACCGCTCGCACAGCATGCGCATCACCGGGCGGGGCAGCGGGCGCTGGTTGCGCTCGATCTGATTGAGGTAGCTGGGCGAGAGGTTGAGGGCGCGCGCGATCGCGGCCTGGTTCAGCCCGGCGCCCTCGCGCAGGCGGCGCACCCGCTCGCCCGCGAACAGTTTCCGCTCCGTGGCCATGATTTGCAACCTTTGCAACCAAATCACCGCGCGTTCGCCCCGTGACGCACGGAAGGGGCTTGGCTTTCGCTGGCCCATTCGCTTTCTTCGCAGGCAACGCTGGAGGACCGCAAGCCATGATCGTGCACGATGTCCGGGTTCACCCGGAAAAGGACCGCCTGCCGCGCGCAGGGCAGCTCGCCTGGAAGATCGCCGAGGTCGCCGCCGACCCGGTGCCCGTCGAGCCGGCGGTGACGGACATGATCATCAACCGGGTGATCGACAACGCGTCCGTCGCCATCGCCTCGGTCAACCGCCATCCGGTGGTCTCGGCGCGCACCCAGGCGCTGGCGCATCCGCGCGCCGGCGGGGCCACGGTGTTCGGCCTTGACCCGGATGTGCGCGTGCATGCGGAATGGGCGGCCTGGGCCAACGGCACGGCGGTACGCGAACTGGACTACCACGACACGTTCCTGGCCGCAGAATACAGCCACCCCGGCGATAATATTCCGCCGATCCTGGCGACCGCGCAACAAACACGCCGCGGCGGCGCCGACCTGGTCCGTGGTATCGCCACCGGCTACGAGATCCAGGTCAACCTCGTGCGCGCGATCTGCCTGCACAAACACAAGATCGACCACGTGGCGCATCTCGGCCCCTCGGCCGCGGCCGGCATCGGCACGCTGCTCGGGCTGGACCGCGAGACGATCTATCAGGCGGTGCAGCAGGCGCTGCATGTGACCACGGCGACGCGGCAGAGCCGCAAGGGCGAGATCAGCTCCTGGAAGGCGTTCGCGCCGTCCCACGCCGGCAAGCTCGCGGTGGAGGCGGTGGACCGCGCCATGCTGGGCGAGGGCGCGCCGAGCCCGATCTACGAAGGCGAGGACAGCGTGATCGCCTGGATGCTGGACGGAAAGGATGCGCATTACCACGTGCCGCTGCCCGGCCCCGGCGAGGCCAAGCGCGCGATCCTCGACACGTACACCAAGGAACACTCGGCCGAGTATCAAAGCCAGGCGCTGATCGATCTGTCCTTCCGCATGGGCAAGCAGATCAAGAACTGGGACGACGTGGCGGACGTGCTGATCGAGACCAGCCATCACACGCACTACGTCATCGGTACCGGATCGAACGACCCGCAGAAATTCGACCCGACCGCCTCGCGCGAGACGCTCGACCACTCGATCATGTACATCGTCGCCGTCGCCTTGCAGGATAGCGAATGGCATCATGTGCGCAGCTATCTGCCGGCGCGCGCGCAGCGGCCGGACACGGTGGCGCTGTGGAGGAAAATCCGCACCGTCGAAGTGCCGAAATGGACCGAGCGCTACCACTCCGACGACCCGAACGTGAAGGCGTTCGGGGGGCGCATCGTCATCACGATGAAGGACGGCTCCGTCATCGCCGACGAGATGGCGGTGGCGAACGCGCACACGCTGGGCGCGACGCCCTGGAAACGCGCCGACTACGTGCGCAAATTCACCACGTTGACCGAGGGGATTCTCGATCCGGCGGAGGCACGGCGCTTCCTCGATGTGGCGCAGCGCCTGCCGGAACTGAAGCCGGAGGAGTTGGCCGGCCTGACCATCGCGCTGCCGGCGGGGGCGCTCGCGGCAAGCGCGAAGTCGGGGATTTTCGGCTGGCGCGCCTGAGGTTTTGACGTTTGGCACCCGCATCCCCCCGCAACCGGGGATGCGGGAATGGACGACGGGAGCGAGACTGATGAGCGAGACAGTGACGGCACCCAAGCCGAAGAAGTCCGTGGCCCTGTCCGGCGTGGTCGCCGGCAACACCGCGCTGTGCACGGTCGGGCGCACCGGCAACGATCTGCATTACCGTGGCTACGACATTCTCGACATCGCGGAGACCTGCGAGTTCGAGGAAATCGCGCACCTGCTGGTGCACGGCACGCTGCCGACGGCGGCGGAATTGCGCGCGTACAAGGCCAGGTTGAAGTCGCTGCGCGGGGTTCCGGCCGCGGTCAAGACGGTGCTCGAATCGCTCCCGGCCTCGACGCATCCGATGGACGTGATGCGGACTGCCACTTCGGCGCTGGGCTGCGTGCTGCCGGAAAAAGACGATCACAACCATCCGGGCGCCCGCGACATCGCCGACCGCTTGATGGCCAGCCTCGGGTCGATGCTGCTGTACTGGCACCAC
>JAKBCB010000375.1 GCA_021808185.1 Pseudomonadota bacterium | reverse complement strand
GCGGCGGACGTGATCGGGCGGGTTGCGCCGGCCCCGGCGCGAGGCCAGCATGAACGGGCAATGAACGGGGGTCGCCGATGCCGTGGGGGATGCTGACGGACTGGGTGGAGCTGATCGTGCGCTGGACGCACGTGATCGCCGGCATCGCCTGGATCGGCAGTTCGTTCTACTTCATCGCGCTCGATGCCAGCCTCAAGCCGCATCCGCGCCTGGACAAGCGCGTCAAGGGCGAGGCGTGGCAGGTGCATGGCGGCGGCTTCTACCAGTTGCAGAAATTCACCGTCGCGCCGGACGACCTGCCGGACGAGCTGACCTGGTTCAAGTGGGAAGCCTATTCCACCTGGATCTTCGGCTTTCTGCTGCTGGTCCTGGTCTATTACCTGAACCCGACGCTGTATCTGATCGACCGCGACATCATGCCGCTCACGCCCGCGCTCGCGGCGGGGATCGGGGTGATGTCGCTGGCGGCGGGCTGGCTGGTCTATGACCGGCTGTGCAAATCCTGGATCGGGCGGAACACGGCGCGGCTTGCGGTGGTGGGCTTCGTGCTGCTGGTGGCGGCGGCCTTCGGCTACACGCATGTGTTCTCCGGGCGCGGCGCGTTCGTGCATATCGGGGCGCTGGTCGGCTCGATCATGGTGGGGAACGTGTTCTTCATCATCATCCCCAACCAGACCATCGTCGTGCGCGACCTGCTGGCGGGCCGCACGCCGGACCCGGCACTGGGGGCGGAGGCCAAGCAGCGCTCGGTGCACAACAACTATCTGACGCTGCCGGTGGTGTTCGTGATGCTGAGCAACCACTACGCCTTCACCTACGGCACGCGATGGAGCTGGGCGGTGCTGGCCGCGGTGTTCATCGCGAGCTTCCTGGTGCGGCACTGGTTCAACACCAAGCACACCGGCCGCAAGCCCGATTGGTGGCTGTGGCCGGCGGCGGCGGTGCCGATGGTGCTGGCCGCCGTGCTGACGTTCATCGGCCAGCCGGGGGCGATGGCGGGCGCGGGGGTGGTGAAGTTCGCCCAGGTGCAACAGATCGTCGCGCAGCGCTGTGCCGTGTGCCACGCGGCGAAACCAAGCTTCGACGGCATCGACGAGGCGCCGAAAGGGGTCATGCTCGACACGCCGGAGCGGATCGTGGCACAGGCGCCGCGGATCTACGCGCAGGCGGTCGTGGCCAAGGCGATGCCACTCGGCAACGTCACCAATATCACCGAGGACGAGCGCAACGCGCTCGCGGCCTGGTTCCAGCAGGGAGCATCGGCGCAATGACCGGGCAGGGCGGCGGGCGGCTGACGACGCATGTGCTGGACACCGCCGAGGGCCGGCCGGCCGCCGGCCTCGCGCTGACCCTGGCGCGGCTGGACGGGACGGACCGGCGCGTGCTCGGCCGCTTCCACACCAACGCCGATGGCCGGTGCGACGCGCCGCTGCTCTCCGGCGAGGCGCTGCGGCCGGGGCACTACGAAATCCTGTTCCATGTCGGCGACTGGCGCGCCGCGCACGGCGCGCCGGGCGTGGGGTTCTTCGAGGACATCCCGATCCGTTTCCGCGTGGCCGATCCGCACGGGCATTATCATGTGCCGCTGATCCTCGCGCCGTTCGGCTATTCCACCTATCGCGGGAGTTGATCGCGCATGCGTCTGTTATTGGCCAACCCCAACACCACCCAGGCCGTCACCGACACGATCGCGGCCACCGCCCGCGCCACCGCCTCGCCCGGCACCGAGATCGTGCCGGCGACGGCCCGCTTCGGCGCGCGGATCATCGGCACGCGTTCGGAAATGGCCATCGCCGAGCACGCGGCGCTCGATGTGCTGGCGCGCGAGGCGGAGGGGTGCAATGCCGCGATCATCGGCGCCTCGATCGACAGCGGGCTGCGCGCGGCGCGGGAGATGTTCCCGTTCCCCGTTCTCGGGCTGACCGAATCGGCGCTGCATGTCGCCTGCCTGTCGGGTGCGCGCTTCGGCGCCATCACCTTGTCGCGCCGCAGCGCCTATCCGTTGCGCGAGATGATCGAGGGCTACGGGCTGGCCACGCGCTGCGGCGGGATGCGGGTGGTGGATTGCAGCCCGCTCGACCTGATGGCCAACCCCGAGCGGGTGGGCGATCTGGTCGTGGCCGAGGCCGAGCACCTGGTCGCGGTGGAGATGGTCGATGTCGTGGTACTGATCGGCGCGGTGATGGCGCCGATGGCGGCACGCGTGCAGGCGCGCCTGAACGTGCCGGTGGTCGAGGGCGTGTCGGCCGCCGTGGCGCTGGCCGAGGCGCTGGTGCGGCTGCGCCTGCCGAAACCCCGCGCCGGCGGCTACGCAAGCCTGCCGGCGCGCGAGACGGTGGGGCTCGATCCGGCGCTGGCGGCGCGCTTCAGCGGCTGATCGTCACCACCGAATCCAGCTTGCCGTCCGGCCCGTAGCTGGCAAGTTGCTTGCCGTGGTGGGCATAGCGGTAGCACCGTTCCTGCCCCTTCCACTTGGTGTAGGTCACGCACAGCCTCAGCCCGTCGAGCCGGGCGCGGCCGGTATCGGTGAACGTGCCCGACGAGACCCGCAGCGAGCCATCGGCCGACGCGTCCACCATCCAGTCGTTGCCGGCCTTGTCGGTACCGTCCTCGTGGTATTTGCCGGAGAAGGTGGCCTTCATCTCCGCCTCGGTCAGCGGGCCGCGCGCCTCGAAATAGGTCGGCTCGGCGGTCATGATCTGGGCGAGGGCGGGCGTGGCCGCGGCGAGGGCGGCACACAGCGTGGCGGCGGCGGCAAGGCGGATCATGTCTCTCCCCTCGGATGACGTGCGCTTCTGCCTAGCGCCGCGCACGGGCCAGGACAACGCCATGGTCGGTGAGAAAGAAGCAATGTAATTAGCCGTTATCCCGTCACGCCCACGAACCGGAGGCAAGATGTCCGCGGCACCCACGATCGCCCAGAAAGCGCCCTATCAGGTCAAGGTCGAAGCCGGAAAATCCTATTGGTGGTGCGCCTGCGGCAAGAGCGCCTCGCAGCCGTTCTGCGACGGTTCGCACAAGGGCAGCGGTTTCGCGCCGATGGAATACAAGGCCGAGGCGGACGGCGAGGCATGGTTCTGCGGCTGCAAGCATAGCGCCGCCAAGCCGATGTGCGACGGCAGCCACAAGACGGTGTAGCGCCGGCCTGACTTGTCCGCGCGCGGCTTCCCCGGCGCGCGCGCCCGGGCGCAAGATGCGGCTCCGGCCGACCCGCGTCGGCGCCAGCGCCAGGAGTGCCCGATGTCCCACTCGACGACGGCGGAGCCCGCCGCCCGCAGCAATTCCCGCATTGTCTCGGCGTGGCGGGAACGCACCCCGGGCTCGGCCGAGTTGGCGCGCGCGGCGGCCGATCTGTTCCCCAGCGGCATCACCCACGATGCGCGCGTGTTGGACCCGTACGGCCCGTATATCGAGCGCGCGTCCGGCGCCCGCAAAGTCGATGTGGACGGCAACGAATACGTCGATTTCTACGGTGGCCACGGCGCCTTGATCCTCGGTCACGCGCACCCGGCGGTCACGGCGCGCATCGCCGAGGTGGAGGCGCTGGGCACCCAGTTCGGCGCCAATCACCCGCTGGAAGTGCGTTGGGGGCAGGCGGTGCGCCGCCTCGTGCCCTCGGCCGAGCGCATCCGGTTCACGTCCTCGGGCACCGAGGCGACGCTGATGGCGCTGCGCCTCGCGCGCGCCTTCACGGGCCGGGCGAAGCTGATGCGCTTCAAGGGGCATTTCCACGGCTGGCACGACCACATGACCAACGGCTTCGCCAACCATTTCGACGGCTCGCCCACGCCGGGCGTGCTGGCGGGCGTGGCGGCGGGCGTGGTGCTGGCCGAACCCGGCGATATCGAGGACGTGCGCGCCAAGCTCGCCAGCGGCGAGGTCGCGGCGGTGATCGTCGAGCCGACCGGGGCCAGTTTCGGACAGGTTCCGCTGCGGCCCGAATTCCTGCTCGCGCTGCGCGAGGCGACCGAGAAGGCGGGCACGCTGCTGATCCTGGACGAGGTCATCACCGGCTTCCGCGTGGCGCCGGGCGGCGTGCAGCAGGCGCTGGGGATCGTGCCGGACCTGTCCACCTGGGCGAAAATCCTGGCCGGCGGCCTGCCGGGCGGCTGCGTGACCGGGCGCAAGGACATTCTCGACCTGCTCGACTTCGCCGCCGCCCCCGCCGCCGGGCGCGAGAAGATCGGCCACCAGGGCACCTACAACGCCAAC
>JAKBCB010000374.1 GCA_021808185.1 Pseudomonadota bacterium | reverse complement strand
TCGCGGTCGGTTCGTCCAGCACGATCAGGCGGCTGCCACGCCACAGCGCGCGCACGATCTCCACCTGCTGCTGCTCGCCGAGCGAGAGTGTCCCGGTGATGGCCTGCGGATCGATGTCGATGCCGAAGGCGGCACCGTCGGCGGCGAGCCGTACCGCCGTCGCGCGCCGGTTCGGCCTGCGAAACCACGCGGCCCCGAGCAGCAGGTTCTCGGCGACCGTCAGCGTCGGCACCAGCATGCTGTGCTGATAGACAGTGCCGATGCCGAGCGTCAGGGCGCGGCGCGGGCTCGCAATAGCGCTCGGCGTGCCGTCGATCAGGATCGCGCCGCTGTCCGGGTGCTGCGCACCGGCGAGCAGGCTGATCAGCGTCGATTTACCCGCGCCGTTCTCGCCAAGCAGCGCGTGCACTTCGCCGGCGTACAGCGCCAGCGACACGTCGTCGTTGGCAACCACGCCCGGAAACCGCTTGGTCACGCCGCGCAGCTCGACGATGGGGCGGCGTGCGGCGGCCGGCGCGCCGGCCACCGCCATGGAGGACGACACCTTACTTGCCAGCCTCGACCGCAGACATCGCCGCGCGCACTTTGCCCGCGTCGAATGTCTCCTCGACCTTGATCTTGCCGGAGATGATGTCGGCCTGCGCCGTCTGCAATTCCTGCCAGATATCGGCGGGAATATGCGAAGTCTTGAGCAGCCGCACCGAGCCGCTGGCGAGGCTCAGATGATAATCATGCGTGCCGAACGTGTCGGCTTTGATGTCCTGCACCATCTGGTCGAACACCGGAGCGTAGTCCCACAACACCGAACTCAGCAGATTGCCGTGATCCACGCTGGTCTTGTCGCCGATCACGTCGATGAACCAGACCTTGCCGCCGTTCGCGGGCTTGGCGGTTTCCACCGCCTGGATCATGCCGAAGGACGCGCCGTTGCCCTGGCCGAACACCACGTCCGCGCCGGCCGCGATCGCGGCCTCGGTGACACGCTTGGCGCCTGCGGCATCGGAATACGCGGCCGGCCCGATCACGGCGTAGCGGATCTTCACCGATGGCTTGGTCGCCTTCACGCCCTGCGCGAACCCGTAGGATTGCGAATTCCACGCCGGCGGCTCGCCGGAGACGACGATGGCAACGGTATCGGTCTTGGTCGTCTTGGCCGCCAGAATGCCGGCGAGGTAGGCGCCTTCATGCCCGCTCAGCGTATAGTCGGCGACAAGGCCCTTCTTCAGCGCCTTGGGGCTGTCCACGATGGCCACGCGGGTGTTGGTCTCGGCGGCGATCTCGGCGGCGGCGGTGTTGTAGCCGCTGGCGTGGGCAATGATGAGGCCGGTCTTATCGTCCGCCAATTCGCGCAGCGTGTTGCGCACATCGCCGTAGCCCAGCCCCTGGGCCGCGGTGAATTTCAGGTGGTATTTCTTTGCCACTGCCGCCGCTGCGTCGATGCCCTGCTGGTTCCAGCCGAAATCCGTGCCCTGCTCCGGGGTCATGATGGCGAGCGAGGTGATCTCCGCCGCGCGGGCCACGGCGGCGGACAGCGACACGGCGAGCAGACCGGCGCCGATCAGACACGCGAGTTTGCGACTCATCTCGCTCTCTCCTTTATTGTTGACTGATCACACAAGCGACGGGCGCATTGCAATGCGGCGGACGATCTGGTTCGCTCGCCGGCATGCGACGCAAGGGGGGGGCGAGGCGCCATGACGGGACCAGGAACCATCACGCTCGCGGCGCTGCTGCTCGGGGCCGCGCCGGCGCCGGTACGCATTGAAATTCTCAACGACACCGCCGCGCCGATGGCGTGCCAGATCCTGGCCGTACACTGGTACACGCCGCTGCCGGTGGCAAACGCGGCGCCGGGCCAGGCGGCCAGCCTCACCCTCGCGTTCGATGCGGCACGCGGCGAGGCAGTGGACGATCCGGAGCGCAAGCTACCGCTGGAGACATTGTTTTGCGGGCACGTCGGCCGGGCGTGGGAAACGCGCGGCACGCTCGATCTGCGCTCGCTGGCCGCGCGCGCCGCGACGGCCGGTGTCGCGCGCGCTGCGTGTACGGACGCGGGCGAAACGCTACGCTGCACCGCTGAGCCATAGCCAAAGCTGGCCGGGCGAGCACGTGCCATCTCAGGCCGCCGTCATGCCGGGGGCCAACCGTTCCAGAATCTGTCGCTGCACAGCTGCAAGATGCGCGCGCATCGCCTGCTCCGCCGCATCTGGATCGCGCCGGGCGATCGCCTCGGCGATGGCGCGATGCTCGGTATCGCGTTGCTGGATGCGCTTGGGGCAGAGCGGGTGCTCGGGGTGCAGCGCGAGGCGCGTATCGGTGCCGACGCGGCGCAGCAGGGCGTAGAAATCCCCCGCCAACCCGTTGCGGGCGCCGGCGGCGACCGCGCTGTGGAAGGCCCGGTCGGTGGCCCCGGCATCCTGCTCGCCCCAGGTGGTCGCGGCGCGGCGGATCAACGCGATGTCGGCCGGCGAGGCGCGCAGCGCCGCGAGGCGCGCCAGCGCGGGTTCCAGCACCATGCGCAGTTCGATCACCTCGATCGGGTTCGTGCCCCGCACCATGGTCTCGTCGCGCGGCGCGCCGCCGGCGCGCATGCGGGGCCGGCCGGCCAATGCCCCCTCCGTCCGCAATCGGGCGAGCGCGCGGCGCAGGCGGTGGCGGGTGACACCGAGTTCCTCGGCCAGCACGCGTTCGGCCGGCAGGCGGCCGCGGGTGGCGAGCCGCGCCCGCAGCCCCTCCGCGATCCGCGCCACCGCGTCATCATCACTCTCGCTCGGCGCTGCATCGGCCATCGCGGCGCGACACTCCCCCCGGTCACGACTCAACCACATACCCACCATCGCTGTGGTTGAAAAGATCAGTTGCATCGCGGTCGCATCCGCCCAACCAAACGTCGGGGGCGGCAGGCATGACCACGCGGGCGGACGCGCAGATGGCGGAGACAGCTTCGCAGGACCGGGACGCGGCGCTGAAGGCGCTCTACGACGAGGTCCATCGCACCCATCTGTTCCCGTTCTGGGCGACCAACACGCAGGTGGCGCACGACGAAATCCGCCAGGTGCTCTCGCCGGTCAAGGCGATCCCGTATGTGTGGAGCTATCGCCGGACGCTGGAGCCACTGCCGCACCGGTCCGCCAAGCTGGTGACGATGAAGGATTCCGAGCGGCGCTCGCTGATCCTGGTCAACCCCGGCCTCGCGCCGCGCCACCGTGACCACCATGTACACCGCCTATCGTCTGAACGACCCGCATGAGGTCATGCACCCGCACAAGCACACGGCAAGCGCAATTCGCTTCGGCTTGACCGGCAGCCAGAATTTCACCGGCGTGGAGGGCGAAGACATTACCTTCGGCCCCGGCGACATGGTGCTGACCCCGCGCGATACCTGGCACAACCATGGCAACCTTGGCGACAAACCAGCGGTCAACCTGTCCGTACTCGATCTCCCGCTGGTTGCGCAGCTCAGCGCGCTGACCTTCGACCACGATTACAAGGAGGGCAACGAACGCAAGCAGCAGCAGAGCGCCCGCTTCCCAACCGACTATTCCGCCCGCGTCTATGGCGCCGGTGGCCTGCTGCCCCGCTTCGTCGATCATTTTCGCGGCGTCGGCGGGTCCTCCCCGGTCTATGTCTATCGTTACGACCCGGTGCGCGAGGCGCTGGAGAAATTCCGCGACTGGGACGCCAATCCGTACGAAGGCCTGGCCATCGAATACATCGACCCGCTGACCGGCGGGCCGGTGTTCAAGACGATGACCTTCTTCATGCAGATGCTGCGCCCCGGCGAGCGCACCTTGCCGCTGCGCCAGACCGCGAGCCTGCTGGTGGCCCCGCTGGAGGGCAGCGGCCACGGCATCGTCGATGGCCAGGATTTCGGCTGGGAGCGCCACGACACGCTCGCGGTGCCGGGTGGCGCGTGGATGGAGCACGTCAACGCCAGCGCCACCGATCCCGCCATCCTGTTCATCGCCAGCGACGAGCCGGCACAAAAGCCTTCGGCCTGCTGCAACGCTTCGGCCGCAAGCCGAGCGGCGAGCAGATCCGGCTGGCCTGAGCCACGGAGCATGGCGCGCGCGCAACGGACCCGCCTCGTCTCGCACATCGACTGCCCAGGCGGCGGGCAGGTCTGGGTGGATGGAACCACGCTGTTCGTAGAGCATATGCGCCGGCCGGCTGGCACTCGCACAAGGTGCGCGCGCGCGACGGGCTGATCGGCGCCCACC
>JAKBCB010000373.1 GCA_021808185.1 Pseudomonadota bacterium | reverse complement strand
CATCCTCACGCACGACGACGCCCAGCACGCGGCGGCAACCCGCGTGCGCGACGAGATCGCCGCCGCCCGAATCTGGCCCGCGCCCATCGTGACCGAAATCAAGCCGCTGGATGTCTTCTACCCGGCGGAGGCGGAGCATCACGACTATTTCGCGCGCAACCCATGGAGCGGCTACTGTCAGATGGTGATCGCGCCGAAGGTCCGCAAATTCCGCAAGCAGTTCGCCGACCGGCTGCGCGAGACCAACGCCGCCTGACCCCCGCGCCAGCGTCACGGCGCCCCGGCCTGCTCTGCGTCCGCCGGCGCGCCGGGCGCCTCGCCCGCGTCCTCCGCGCAGGGCAACCACACGCTGACGCTGGTGCCGACCCCGGGCGCGCTCTCGATCGCCACGCCGCCGCCGGACTGTTCGGCGACCCCCTGCACCATCGACAGCCCGAGGCCGGAGCCGCGCCCCACCGGCTTGGTGGTGAAGAATGGCTCGAACGCGCGGGCGCGCGTCGCCGTGTCCATGCCGCTGCCGGTGTCGCTGACGGTGATGCGCACATAGCACCCCGGCGCCAGCCGCGCCGGGTGCCCCGCGTCCTCGGGCACATCCTCCTCGCGGGCGGCGATGGTGATGGTGCCGCCGCGCGGCATCGCGTCGCGGGCGTTCACCGCGAGGTTGAGCACCAGCAACTCCACTTGGTTCGGGTCGGCGCGCGCGGGGCGCATCGCGCCGGCCGCGACGATGCGAACCGACACCGGCGGGCCGATGGTACGGGCGAGCAGGTCAGCCATCCCCTCCAGCAATGGCGGGATCGGCACCGATTCGAAGCGCAGATACTGCCGCCGGCCGAACGCCAGCATGCGCTGCGTCAGCGCCGCCCCGCGCTCGGCCGCGCGCAGCCCGGCGCCCAGCAGCCGCGCCAGTTCCGGCCGGTCGCCGCCCTTGGCCAGCGCGAGTTCCAGGTTGCCGATGATCGCGGTCAGCAGATTGTTGAAATCGTGCGCAACCCCGCCGGTGAGCTGCCCGAGCAGTTCCATCTTCTGCGCCTGCTGCAACTGCGCCTGCGCCGCCTCGCGCTCGGCCACTTCGACGCTCAACTGGTGCGTGCGCTCGGCCACCCGGCGTTCGAGTTCGGCGTTGGCGCGCTGCAAGGTCGCCTGCAACGCGGCCTCGGCACGGCGCAGCGCGTCCAGCTCCGCCAGCCGCTCGCGCAGCCCGGCCTGCCCCGCCGCGATCGCGTCCAGCAGGTCATTGACAGCGCTGCCGATGCGGCCGAATTCCGATTGTTCCGGCGGCAGCGCCACGCGCGCGGTCGTATCGCCGCCGCGCCACCGTTCGGTCGTGGCCAGGATCGCCCGCACCGGCCGGGTGATCGAGCCGCGCACCATCCAGGCCGCCAGCCCCAGCGCCGTCAGCAACCCCGCCGCGATCAGCGCATAGCCGCGCGCCGCCGCCGCGTCGCTCGCGGCATAGGCATGGTCGGTGCTGAAACCGACCGCCACGAACAGGCCGCGCGGCGCCGAATCCAGGGGCACGTAGCCGATGATCCGCCGCACGCCGTCCATCCCGGTGGCCTCGGTCACCCCCTGCTCGCTCTGCTTCAGCAGCCCGCGAAATGCCGGCGCGATGGTGTCGCCGAGGCGCGGATCGTCCGGCAGGCGCACCAGGAAGCGGCCGTCGCGGTCGGTCACGCCCAACGCCGAGCCCTCCGGCAGCCGGTGCGCGAGCAACTGGTCGTGCAACCAGCCGAGATCGAAATCCGCCACCAGCACCGCCCCCGGCACGCCGCGCACCGGATAGGCCATCGGCAGCACCGGGTGCCCATCCCAGCTCAGCTCGAACGCGCCGAGCGCGAACGCGTCGCGCTGGCGGGCCAGCACGATGGCCGACGTATCGCCGCGCGCGCGCGGCGGCGCGCCGGCGGTGTCGCAGCGCGGGATGCCGCCGGCGCCGATCAGCTCCATGTCGCGCAGGACTACGAAGGCCGCCCGCACCGCGCGCAGCAACTGCTCGCACGCGACCGGCTCGCCCGCGCGGATCGCCGGCACCTCGGCCAGCGCCACCAGGGTGTTGCGCACACCATCGGTGATACGCCGCAACTCGGCGTCCACGTCGCGCGCCTCGCGCCCGGCCTGCTCGCGCACATCGGCCTGCCGCTCGGCGTGCAGCGCTGTCTCGTTGAACGCCTGCATGGCCAGCGGCGGCAGCAGGGCCGCGACAATGATCAGCAGCAGCCGGGTGAACAGGCTCATCGTCCGTATCGTCCGTGGATGTCGGCCGCTCGCGCGTGACGGGTTGCCCTGCGGCGCGCCACCGACGATATTCCATAGAGTTGTTCCCAGGTAATGGCCAAGGACGCCCGACCCGTCGATGCAGAAACCGGACTGGGAGATCCCCCCGAACCTGCGGCCGGACCCGGACGATTATTCGTTCGATCTGGAGCGGACGCTGCGCGCCGTCGTCGGGCTGCGCGCGAATGTGCCGGCCGACGCCTTCACCGCCGGCGCCCTCGGCACCGAACGCGCCGGCAGCGGCGTGGTGATCCGCGAGGACGGGCTGGTGCTGACCATCGGCTACCTCATCACCGAGGCGGACTCGGTCTGGCTCATCACCAACGACGGCCGCGCGGTGCCGGGCCACGCGCTGGCCTATGACCAGACCACCGGCTTCGGTCTGGTGCAGGCGCTGGGCCGCCTCGGCCTGCCGGTCATGCCGCTGGGCGAGGCGGATGGCGTGCGCATCGGCGACGCCACCATTCTCGCCGCCGGCGGCGGGCGGGAGCACGCCATCGAGGCGAAGGTGGTCGGGCGCCAGGAATTCGCCGGCTACTGGGAATACCTGTTGGAGGACGCGATCTACACCGCCCCCGCGCACCCGTTCTGGAGCGGCGCCGCGCTGGTCGGCGCGGATGGGCGGCTGCTCGGCGTGGGCTCGCTGATCCTGCAACAAGGCGACGGCAAGGGACGCCGCGCCGACATGAACATGGTTGTCCCGGTCTCGCTGCTGCCGCCGATCCTGGACGACCTGCTGACGCTCGGCCGCCCGAACGAGCCGCCGCGCCCCTGGCTCGGGGTGTACGTGATGGAGGGCGAAGGCGGCCTGATCGTCGGCGGGTTGGCCGATGGCGGCCCGGCGGAGCGCGCGGGCCTGCGCGCCGGCGACCGCATCGTCGGCTTCGGCGACGAGGAGATCACCGATCTCGCGACGTTGTGGCGCAAGCTGTGGGGTTCGGGGCAAGCGGGCAGCAATGTGCTGCTGCGGCTGGCGCGCGACGGGACGCAGATGGCGCTGCGCATCGCCACCGCCGACCGCGCGAAGTTCCTGCGCGCCCCCCGGCTGCACTGATCCGCGGCACTGATCCGCGGCACTGATCCGCCGCCATCGGCCGGCCTGGGCAACGGCGGCCGGCTTGCCGGCCGTCGCGCCGCAGCCTAAATCAATCTTTACTCGAGTGCGACGGGCCGTTCGCTATCTCTGCCCCGGCGCCCGTGCCGTGCGCGCGCCCCAGCGGCTGAGGAGATGACCGGTTCATGTGGATCGTCCGGATCGCGCTACAGCGCCCGTACACGTTTGTGGTGCTCGCGCTGCTGATCCTGATTTTCGGAGCCTTGGCGGCGGTCCGCACCCCCACGGACATCTTCCCCAATATCGGCATCCCCGTCATCAGCGTGGTCTGGACCTACAACGGCCTGCCGCCGGACGACATGTCCGGCCGGGTGATCTATTACTATGAGCGCACGCTCAGCAGCCAGGTCAACGACATCGAGCACATCGAAAGCCAGTCGCTGGCCGGCTACGGCATCGTCAAGATCTTCTTCCAGCCGCGCGTCGATATCAACGCGGCGCTGGCGCAGGTGACGGCGGCCTCGCAGACGGTGCTGAAGCTGCTGCCGCCGGGTATCACCCCGCCCTATGTGCTGACCTTCAACGCCTCGTCCGTGCCGATCCTCCAGTTGGCCTTGTCCAGCACCGGGCTGTCGCAATCGGCGCTGTTCGACTACGGGCAGAACTTCATCCGCCCGCAATTGGCCACCGTGGCCGGCGCCGCCATCCCCTCGCCCTATGGCGGCAAGGTGCGGCAGGTGCAGGTGGATATCGACCAGACCAAGCTGCAATCCTACGGCCTGTCGGCGCAGGACGTGGTGGGCGCGCTGGCCGCGCAGAATCTGATTACCCCGGTCGGCACGGAGAAGATCGGCAAGTTCGAGGACATCGTCGCCTTGAACGACGCGCCGTCCG
>JAKBCB010000011.1 GCA_021808185.1 Pseudomonadota bacterium | reverse complement strand
CGTCGTCGTCTCCACCGCCGTCAAGCCGGACAATCCCGAGGTCAAGGCCGCGCGGGGAAAACTGATCCCGGTGGTGCGGCGGGCGGAAATGCTGGCCGAACTGATGCGGCTGCGCTGGGCCATCGCGGTCGGCGGCACGCACGGCAAGACCACGACGACAAGCCTCGTCGCCGCGGTGCTGGAGGCGGCGCATCTCGACCCCACCGTGATCAACGGCGGCATCATCAACGCCTACGGCAGCAACACGCGTCTCGGCTCCGGCGACTGGATGGTGGTGGAGGCGGACGAGAGCGACGGATCGTTCCTGCGCCTGCCGGCGACCATCGCCGTGGTCACCAACATGGACCCGGAGCACCTGGACCACTGGGGCACGGCGGAGGCAATGACCGCCGGCTACGAGCATTTCGTGCAGAACATCCCGTTCTACGGCTTCGCCGTGCTGTGCATCGACCATCCGGCGGTGCAGCAGATGATCCCGCGCCTGTCGGACCGCCGCATCATCACCTACGGATTCTCGCCGCAGGCCGATGTACGCGCCGAGCGCATGGTGCCCAGCCGCAACGGCTCCTCGTTCGAAGTCACCATCAGCGACCGCGCGCACAATCGCCCGCGCACCATGGGGCCGTTCCATCTGCCGATGCTGGGCAGCCACAACGTCACCAACGCCCTCGCGGCGATTGCCATCGGCGCCGAGATGGAGATCGACAACGAGACGCTGAAGATCGCGCTCGCGACGTTCAAAGGTGTCAAGCGCCGCTTCACCAAGACCGGCGAGGCCGGCGGCATCACCGTGATCGACGATTACGGCCACCACCCGGTGGAAATCGCCGCCGTGCTGAAGGCGGCGCGGCAGGCGGGCGCGCGCGATGTCGTGGCAGTCGTGCAGCCGCACCGCTACACGCGCCTCGCCTCGCTGTTCGCCGAGTTCTGCACCTGCATGAACGACGCGGGCACCGTGATCGTGGCGGACGTGTACGCGGCGGGCGAACAGCCGATCCCGGGTGTGGATCGCGACGCCTTGGTGGAAGGCCTGCGCGAGCGCGGGCATCGCAGCGTGGTGCCGCTGCCGGGGCCGGAGCATCTGGCGGAGATGGTCAACGCCATCGCGCGCTCCGGCGATTACGTGGTCTGCCTCGGCGCCGGCAACATCACGCAATGGGCGGCGGCCTTGCCCGCGCAACTGGCCGAGTTGCAGGCCGCCGTGCCGCGCCGGGCCGGGGGCGGGCGATGATGCCCGCCGAACACATTCCGCATCTGCTCGACCGGCTGCCGCCGTTGCGCGGCCGGGTGCAGGCGGATGTGGCGCTGGCACCCACCACCTGGTTCCGCGTCGGCGGGCCGGCGGAAGTGCTGGCGCGGCCGGCGGACGTGGACGATCTGCGCGCGTTCCTCGCGGCCCTGCCCTTGGACATGCCGGTGATCGCGATCGGCGCCGCCTCCAACCTGATCGTGCGCGACGGTGGCGTGAACGGCGTGGTGCTGCGCCTCGCGCGCGGGTTCAACGCCATCGCCATTGAGGGCGACGGCGTGGTCGCGGGGGCGGCGGCGCTGGATCTGACGGTCGCGGAACACGCGGCGGCGGCGGGGCTTTCGGGGCTGGAATTCCTCTCCGGGATTCCAGGCACGATCGGTGGGGCCGTGGCGATGAACGCCGGCGCCTATGGCGGCGATGTCGCCTCCTGCCTCGACTGGGCGGAGATCGTCACCCGGACCGGGGATTTGCTGCGCCTGAGCGCCGACGCTCTCGGCTTCTCCTATCGCCACGCCTCGCTGCCGCCGGGCGGCATCGTGGTGCGGTCGCGGTTCCGCGCGCGCCCCGGCGAGCCCGCCGCGATCGCGGCCCGCATGGCCGAGATCCGGGCATCCCGCGAAGCCACGCAGCCCGTCCGCGCGCGCACCGGGGGCTCGACCTTCCGCAACCCCGCGCCCGCCGAAAGCTCGCACAAGGCGTGGGAACTGATCGACGCCGCCGGCTGCCGCGGCCTCGCGCGCGGGGGCGCGCAGGTCTCCGACAAGCACTGCAACTTCCTGCTCAACACCGGGGGCGCCACCGCCGCCGACATCGAAGGTCTGGGCGAGGAAGTCCGCCGGCGCGTGCATGCCGCGAGCGGCGTGACCCTGCATTGGGAAATCCGCCGCATCGGCGTGCCCGGGGCGAAGCCCGGGGTGGTGGCATGACCCGCGTCGCGGTCCTGTACGGCGGCATCTCGGCCGAGCGCGAGGTGTCCCTCGCCTCCGGCCGGCAGGTCATCGCGGCGCTGCGCGAAGCGGGCTTCGATGTGACTGCGATCGAGGTTGGCGCCGACCTGCGCGCGGTGCTGGCGGCACTCGATCCGGCGCCGGACGCGGTGTTCAACGCGCTGCACGGCCGCTTCGGCGAGGACGGCGCGATCCAGGGCGTGCTGGACTGGCTCGGCATCCCATACACCCATTCCGGCGTGCGCGCGTCGTCCCTCGCGATGGACAAGGCCGCCGCGAAAGCCGTGTTCGCCGCCGCGGGCTTGCCCGTCGCGCGCGGGCGCGTGGTCGAGATGGCGGAGATGGCGGAGATGGCGGACGCCGACCCGATGCCCCGCCCCTACGTGATCAAGCCGCTGAACGAAGGCTCCTCGGTCGGTGTCTCGATCATCCGCGACGGCGACAACCGTCGCGCCGATGTCGCGAAAAACTGGCGCTTCGGGCCGACCGCCATGGTCGAGGAATACGTCCCCGGCCGCGAACTGACGGTCGGCGTGATGGGCGACCGCCCGCTCGCGGTGACGGAGGTCGCGCCGCGCCAGGGGTTCTACGACTACGAGGCGAAGTACGCCGAGGGCGGCTCGCATCACGTCGTCCCCGCGCGCGTGCATCCGGACACGACGGCGCGCGCGCTGGACATGGCGCTCGCGGCGCATCGGGCGCTGGGCTGTCGGGGGGCCACGCGCGCGGATTTCCGCTACGACGACACGGCGGGCGAACCGGGCCGCCTCGTGCTGCTGGAAGTGAACACGCAGCCGGGCCTGACGCCCACCTCGCTGCTGCCGGAACAGGCGGCGCATCTGGGCATTTCCTTCCCCCGCCTGTGCGCCTGGATGGTGGAGCACGCCGCATGCCGCGCGTGAAGAAGCCCCGCCCCAGCCCGTTCGTGCAGGACCGGCCGAGCCAGTGGCAGGTGATCCGCCGCCGCGTCCGCCGCACGCTGATGCCGACCGTTGCCGGCATCGTCCTCGTCGGCGGGCTCGGCGGCGTCGTCGGCATCGTGCACGTGTTCGGCCAGGGCGAGAGTTTTCGCGAACGCATGGGCCACGCCACCGCCTGGCTCGGCCTGCGTGTGCGCACCATCGACATCCAGGGGCGGCAGAAAACCCCGGAGCCGCTGCTGCGCGCCGCCCTCGGCATCGGCACCGGCGAGCCGATCCTGTCCTATTCGGTGGCGGACGCGCGCGCGCGCATCGAAAGCATTCAGTGGGTGCGCAGCGCCACCGTCGCCCGCAGGCTGCCCGATACCATCCTCGTGCAACTGGTCGAGCGCCGCCCCTTCGCGGTCTGGCAACACGAAGGAAAATTCGTGCTGATCGACCGCGACGGCCAGATCGTCACCGATTCGGACGTGGCCAGCTTCGCGAGCCAACTGCCCCTCGTCGTCGGCCTCGGCGCGCCGACGGCGGCGGCGGCGCTGGAAGACGCGCTGGCAGCGCAGCCGGAGATCCAGGCGCGCGTGAGCGCCGCCGTGCGCGTGGGCGAGCGGCGCTGGAACCTGCGGCTGACCAACGGCACGGATGTCCTGCTGCCGGAAGGCGCCGAGGTGAAGGCGCTGGCCTGGCTCGCCGAGCAGCAGGCGGCACGGCATCTGCTCGACCGGCCGTTGCAGGCGCTGGATCTGCGCCTGCCCGACCGCATGGTGTTCCGCCCGCAGCCCGCGCACGCCGCCGACCCGAAGGACGCACAGCCCCCACAGGCGAGGAAGCCGACATGAACGACCTGTCGCGCCGCTACCTCCCCCCGGCCGAGGAGCAGGAACCGCCGTCGCGGCCCCGGCCGCGCCCGTCCGGCCCGATCGGCGTGCTGGACATCGGCACCACGAAGATCGTCTGCATCATTGGCCGCGTCGAGTCCGACGGCACCAGCCGCGTGCTCGGCTTCGGCTGGCAGCGCGCGCGCGGCGTGCGCAACGGCGGCATCGTCGATATCGAGGAAGCCGAGCGCGCGATCCGCGCCGCCGTGGGGCAGGCGGAGAACGAGGCCGATCAGCGGCTGAAATCCATTACCGTCAATCTGTCCTGCGGTCAGCCGGGAAGCCGGCTGTTCAACGTGCAATGGCCGGTCGGCGGCCGCGCGGTGACGGAGGCGGATCTGCGCCGCGTGCTGCTGGAGGGCCGCGCCCGCGCCATCGTGGACGGACGGGACATCATCCACGCGCTGCCGCTCGCCTTCGCCGCGGATGACGCGCAGGGGGTGGACGATCCGCGCGGCCTGCATTGCGAGACGCTGAGCGCGCGCGTGCACGTGGTCGATGCGCTGCGCACGGCGCTGATGAACCTGTCGGCCTGTCTCAACCGCTGCGACCTGGAGGTTGCGGAGATGGTCTCGGCACCGATGGCCGCCGGGATGGCGACACTGGTCGAGGACGAGCGGCTGCTGGGCGCGACGGTCATCGACATGGGCGGCGGCACGACGGGCATGGCGGTGTTCTCCGAGGGACATCTGCTGCACACCGAGCAACTGCCGATCGGCGGCACGCATGTGACCAACGACATCGCCCGCGTGCTCTCCACCCAGGTCACCCACGCCGAGCGGCTGAAGACCCTGTACGGCAGCGCCCAGAGCAGCCCGGACGACGAGAAGGAAATGCTGCCGGTGCCGCTGGTCGGCGAGGAAGAGCACCATTTCGCGAAAGTGCCGCGCAGCATGGTGGTGAACATCATCAAGCCGCGACTCGAGGAAACCTTCGAACTGGTCAAGGAGCGGCTGGACGGGGCCGGCCTTGGCCGCGCCGCCGGATCGCGCGTGGTGCTGACCGGCGGCGCCAGCCAGCTCAACGGCGCGCGCGAGATGGCCAGCCGCATCCTCGGCCGCCAGGTGCGGCACGGCCGCCCCGCCACCTTGCGCGGGCTGCCGGACAGTGCCTCCGGCCCCGCCTTCGCCACCGCCGTCGGGCTGCTCGCATGGGCATCCGGCGCGGGGCGCAACCTGCCTGATATCGACCTGGACGCCGACCGGCCTGGCGGCATGATTCGCCGCATCGTCAATTTTCTTCGGGACCGCGTGTGATGCGGACGCGAATCGGCGCGCGTGCGTACACTCGACGTTCTCACGGGGGAGTAAGCCCATGACACTTAATTTGACGATTCCGCAGACCACCCACACGGACTTCACCCCCCGCATCACCGTCATCGGTGTCGGCGGCGGCGGCACGAACGCGGTCGACAACATGATCGCGATGAATCTCCAGGGCGTGGAGTTCGTGGTCGCCAACACCGACGCGCAGCAGCTCATGCACAGCCGCGCGGATCGCCGCGTGCAGCTTGGGCCGCACATCACGCAGGGCCTCGGCGCCGGGGCGAAGCCCGAGATCGGGCGCGCGGCGGCCGAGGAAGCGGCGGAAGAGATCTATCGCCACCTCGACGGCGCGCACATGGTGTTCATCACCGCCGGCATGGGCGGCGGCACCGGCACCGGGGCCGCGCCCGTCATCGCGCGCATGGCGCGCGAGCGGAACATCCTGACCGTCGGCGTGGTGACGAAGCCCTTCACCTTCGAGGGCACGCGCCGCGCCCGCTCGGCCGATTCCGGCATCGACGAGTTACAGCAATACGTCGATACGCTGATCGTCATCCCGAACCAGAACCTCTTTCGCCGCGCCAACGAGCGCACCGGCTGGAAAGAGGCGTTCAAGATGGCGGACGAAGTCCTGTACATGGGCGTGCGCGGCGTCACCGACCTGATGATGGCGCCGGGCCTCGTGAACCTCGACTTCGCCGACATCCGCACAGTGATGGCGGAGATGGGCAAGGCCATGATGGGCACCGGCGAGGCCGATGGCGAAGGCCGCGCGATCCGCGCCGCCGAACTCGCCATCAGCAACCCGCTGCTGGAAGACAACAACATGGCCGGCGCCCGCGGCCTGCTGATCAACATCACCGGCGGCGAGGACATGACGCTGTTCGAGGTGGATCAGGCCGCCAACCGCATCCGCGAGGAAGTGGACGAGGAAGCCAACATCATCTTCGGCTCGGCCATCGACGAAAGCCTGACCGGCAAGATCCGCGTGAGCGTGGTGGCAACCGGCATCGACACCCCGGCCGCCCGCCCGAGCGAGCGGCCGCGACTGGTCGCGGTGGGCGGCGAGGCACAGGCCGGCGCGATGGGGCAGCAGATGGGTGCGCCGGTCGCGGCGGTGGCTTCGGCACCGGTGACTGTGGGCAACCTCGCCGTGGCGCAGCAGCCAGCGATGGCCCCGGCGGCGATGGGGCAGCCATCGGCCCAGGCGGCGGCGCTGCGCTCCCCGGCGCCGCCCCCGCCGCCCGCGGCGCGCGCGCCGCAGCCCGGCGCGCGGGTGCAGGCCACGTACACGTTACAACCGGCCGCCCCGGCCCAGGCGCGCCACGCGCCGCAGCAGCCCCCCGCCGCGCCGGATTACGACCAGCAGCCGGCCAGCCATGAGCAGGCGGCGTACGCCGAGCAGCAGGCCCCGCGCCAGCCGGCACCGCCGCGCCCGCAGCCGCAACGCCCGGCCACCCGCCCGGCCGAGCCGCGCATCCCCGGCCGCAGCGCCAGCCTGTTCGCCGAGCCCTCGGCGGCACCCGCGCCGCGCAAGAGCCTGTTCGGCATCGTTACCGGCGCCATTCGCGGCCACGTCGCAGCCGAAGCGGCGCCGCTGCCGCAGGCCGCGCCGCAAAGGGCCGAGGTCGCCGAGCACGACCTGCGCGGAGAGACCAGCCGCGCCAGCGTGCGCCAGGCCTCGGGCGAGGAAAGCGCCATCGACATCCCCGCCTTCCTGCGCCGCCAGTCGTCCTAGCCGCCCCGCCGACCACGCCCCCTTCCGGCGACGGAAGGGGGCGTTCGTATGCCCGGTCTGTGACAACCCGCTCGGTTCGGCGTTTTTGCGGGACACAATCTGTTTTATTTTCAATGATTTATCCGGTAATACTCGGAAATAAAGCTTGACTCGCCAAGGGGTCGGCGCGCTGGCAGCTTCGAACCGTCGCAGATCATGCGACGAGAGATGACGAGGCACACAAGCACCCATGGACGGCCTGCCCCACAGCCTGCCGCTGCATATCGCACCCACCATCCAACGGACGCTGAAGGCGTCCATCGGGTGTGTCGGCGTCGGGCTGCACTCCGGCCGTCGCGTCCAGTTGGACCTGCTGCCGGCGCCCGTGGGCACCGGCATCGTCTTCCGCCGCACCGATCTCGGCGTCGATATTCCCGCGCGCTATGACCACGTGATCGACACCCGCCTGTGCACCGTGCTCGGCCTGCCCGGCCGGCCGGAGGCGCGGGTCGCCACGGTCGAGCATGTCATGGCCGCACTCGCTGGCGCCGGCGTTCACAACGCCATCGTCGCGGTGGATGGGCCGGAAGTGCCGATCCACGATGGCTCCTCGGCCAGCGCGCTGTTCCTGATCGACTGCGCCGGCATCGTCGAGCAGGCCGAATTCATCCCCGCCATCGAAGTGCTCCGCCCCGTTCGGGTCGAACATGGCGAGGCGTTTGCCGAACTGCGGCCGTTCCCGTTCGCCTTCGACATGGCGATGTCCATCGCCTTCGACGCCGCCGCGATCGGCCGGCAGGCGCTGACGCTCCGGCTCACCCCGGAATCCTTCCGCACGGAACTGGCGCGCGCCCGCACCTTCACCATGGCGAGCGAAGTGGAACAGATGCGCGCCGCCGGCCTCGCCCTTGGCGGCAGCCTGGACAACGCCGTGGTGGTGGACGGCGCGACGGTGTTGAACCCGGCGGGCCTGCGCATGCGCGACGAGTTCGTGCGCCACAAGCTGCTGGACGCGGTGGGCGACCTCGCCCTGGCCGGCGCGCCGCTGCGCGGCCGCTTCGTGGGCCACCGCACCGGCCACGCGCTGAACAACCGCCTGCTGCGGGCGCTGTTCGCGGATGCCGCCAACTGGCGGTTCCTGCCGGCGTCGGATGCGGTCTCCCGCCCCGCGCCGGTCGCCCTGCCGGCGCCGCGCGTGCGCCAGCGCGCCCGGGCCGTGGCCTGACCAGCGGGCGAGTCTCCGCCGCGATCCATCGGCCGTCTCGCTCCAGACCCCGCCATCTCCATCGACATTTCCGATGGATCGGCATGCGCACCCCGGGCTTCGTCGCGCCGCGCGACGTGCTATAAGTCCGGGCTCCTACTGTCCGGTGATAGCATTGCAGTCTCTTCGCCTCATGGCACTCGCCTGCCTGCTCGTGTTGGGTGGGTGCTCTACCATCGATTCGCTTTTTGGCAGCAGCGACACGCCCGACACCAAGGAGGACCCCTCCACCGTGCCGGTTGAGACGCTGTACAATCGCGGCGTCGATGCCCTGGCGGCCAAAAAATATCCGATTGCCGTCAAGCAGTTCGACAATGTCGAGCAGTACTATCCTTATTCGTCCTGGGCGGTGAGCGCGCAGCTCATGCAGGCCTACAGCGATTACCTGCAAAATAAGTACACCGACGCGTCCGGCACGCTTGACCGCTTCATCCAGTTGCACCCGGCGCACCGCGACATCGCCTATGCCTATTATCTGCGCGCCCTGTGCTATTATGAACAGATTGCCGATATCGCACGCGACCAGAAAGGCACGCAGGATGCGATGGCCGCGTTGCAGGAAGTGGTGAACCGCTTCCCGGACAGCGCCTATGGCCGCGACGCGCGCCTGAAGATCGACCTCGCGCGCGACCATCTCGCCGGCAAGGAAATGGAGGTCGGGCGCTGGTACGAAAGCCAGCACCTGTACACCGCCGCCATCGGGCGCTTCCAGAAAGTGGTGGACGAATACCAGACCACCAACCATGTCCCGGAGGCGCTGCACCGGCTGACCGAGATCTATCTGATCCTCGGGCTGCCCGATCAGGCGCGCAAGACGGCCGCCGTGCTCGGCCACAACTACCCCGGCAGCGAGTGGTACGTGGACAGTTACAACCAGTTGATCGCGGACGGCCAGCTCAAGGCAACGCCCGTGGATTCCGCCGGCAAGGCCGAGCCCCCGGGCTTCTTCAGCCGCGCCTTCGGCTGGATCTTCTGAAGCACCGGGCCGCCCGCGCGCCATGCTGACCGCGATCTCGATCCGCGACGTGGTGCTGATCGAGCGGCTCGATCTCGGCTTCGGCCCGGGCTTGACGGTGCTGACCGGCGAGACGGGCGCCGGCAAATCCATCCTGCTCGACAGCCTGGGGCTGGCGCTGGGCGCGCGCGCCGAGTCGGGGCTGGTGCGCGCGGGCGCCGAACAGGCCAGCGTCGCCGCCGTGTTCGCGCCCCCGCCGGAGCATCCCGCCTTCGCGCTGCTGGCCGAACAGGGGATCGAGGCCGAGGACGAGATCGTGCTGCGCCGCGTGCTGGCGCGCGATGGCCGCTCCCGCGCGTTCGCCAACGATTCGCCGGTGGGGGCCGCGCTGCTGCGCCGCGTGGGCTCGCTGCTGGTGGAGGTGCAGGGCCAGCACGACCAGATGGGACTCGCGGACCCGTCCGGCCACGCCGCCCTGCTCGACGCCTTCGGGGTATCGCAGCCGCTGCGCGACACGGTCGCCGCCCGCCATCGCGCGTGGCGAGAGGCGGCACAGGCGCTGGCCGACGCCCAGGCCGCCATCGAGGCGGCGCAGCGCGACCAGGACTTCCTGCGCCACGCCGTCGAGGAACTCTCGGCACTGGCGCCGCAGCCGGGCGAGGAGGACGCGCTGGCCGCCGAGCGGCAGGCGCTGCAACAGGGCGAGAAGCGGGCGGAGGCGTTCGCCTCGGCGCTGTCGGAACTCACCCCGCGCGATCGTCGGAGCAGCAGCCCCGCCGCCGCCCTGCGCGCGGCCGGGCGCGCGCTGCAACGGCTGATCGGGCCGGATGGCGACGGACCCGCCGCCCCCGTGCTGACGCTGCTGGAACAGGCGGAAACCGCGCTGGCGGAGGCGGAAACCCTGCTCTCCCGCCTCGCCGACTCGGCGCAGGCCGATCCGCGCCTGCTGGAGCGCACCGAGGAACGGCTGTTCGCGCTGCGCGCCGCCGCGCGCAAGCATGGCGTCGCGGTCGCCGAATTGCCCGATCTGCTGGCAAGCCTGCGCGGCCGGCTGGTGGCGCTGGAAACGGGCGAGGCGGAGATCGCGGGCCTGCACCGCGCCGCCGCCGCCGCGCGCGCGGACTATGCCGCCGCCTGTGCCGAGCTGTCGCAAAGCCGCCGCGACTCGGCCGCGCGGCTGGACCGCGCCATCGCGCGCGAGTTGCCGCCGCTGAAGCTGGACCGCGCCCGCTTCGTCACCGACATCGCCCCGCTGCCCGAGGCCGACTGGGGGCCGCAGGGTGCGGACGCAGTGCGCTTCCTGATCGCCACCAACCCGGGGCAGGAGCCGGGTCCGCTCGGCCGCGTGGCGTCCGGCGGCGAATTGTCCCGCCTGCTGCTGGCGCTGAAGGTGGTGCTGGCGGGGTCGTCGCCGGTGCCGACCATGGTGTTCGACGAGGTCGATTCCGGCATTGGCGGCGCGACCGCCGCCGCCGTGGGCGAACGCCTCGCGCGCGTGGCCGAGCAGGTGCAGGTGCTGCTGGTCACGCACAGCCCGCAGGTCGCGGCGCGCGGCGTGGCGCATCTGCTGGTGGCCAAGTCGGCGGGCAAGGGGCGCGCCGAAACTCGCGTGGACCCGCTGGACGGCGGCGCGCGGCGGGAGGAGATCGCGCGCATGCTGGCCGGCGAGACGGTGACCGAGGCGGCGCGGGCGGCGGCCGATAGTTTGTTGGGGGCGGCGTGAGACAGGCAAGGCCAGGGGCTTTGCCCCTGGACCCCAGCAAAGGCAGTGCCTTTGCAATCCATTCGTTCGGGGTTCCAAGGGCGCTGCCCTTGACGGGGTCGAGGGGCGGCGCCCCTCGCCTTGCTCGCCGATGAGGCCCCCGGCCGACCTGTCCGAGGCCGACGCCGCCGCCGAACTCGCCCGGCTGGCGGCGGAGATCGCGGCCGCCGACCGCGCCTATCACGAGCACGACGCGCCGGAGATCACGGACGCCGCATACGACGCGCTGCGCCGGCGCAACGCGGAGATCGAAGCACGCTTCCCGCATCTGGTGCGTGCCGATTCACCGGGCCGGCGGGTGGGCGGCGCGCCATCGGGCGGGTTCGCCAAGGTTGCGCACATCGTGCCGATGCTCTCGCTCGGCAACGCCTTCGGCGCGGAGGATTTCGCCGAGTTCTGCGAGCGCGCGCGGCGGTTTCTCGGGCTGAAGGAGGCACTCGCCTTCGTGGCCGAACCGAAGATCGACGGGCTGTCGATCAGCCTGACCTACGAGGACGGCGTGCTCGTGCGCGGCGCGACGCGCGGCGACGGGGCCGAGGGCGAGGATGTCACCGCCAATCTGCGCACCATCGCCTCGGTACCGGCGCGGCTGCACGGCAGCGCGCCGGCGCGAATCGAGATTCGCGGCGAGGTGTTCATGACCAAGGCCGACTTCCTGGCGCTGAACGAGGCGCAGGAAGCGGCGGGCCAGAAGCTGTTCGCCAACCCGCGCAACGCCGCCGCCGGCAGCCTGCGGCAACTCGACGCACGCATCACCGCCGGGCGGCGGCTGTCGCTGTTCGCCTACGCCATGGGGCACAGCAGCGCGCGCGTGGCCGAGACGCATTGGGAGTATCTGGCCCGCCTGAGCGCCTGGGGATTCCAGGTCAATCCCCTTTCCCGCCATCTCGCGAGCGAAGCCGAGGCGGCCGCGTTCCAGGCCGGGATCGGCGCCGCGCGCGCCGGCCTCGCCTACGACATTGATGGTGTGGTCTATAAAGTCGATGACCTGGGGTTGCAGGAGCGGCTCGGCTATGTCGGGCGCGAGCCGCGCTGGGCGATCGCCTGGAAATTTCCGGCCGAGCAGGCAACCACGCTGTTGCAGGACATCGCGATCCAGGTCGGCCGCACCGGGGCGCTGACGCCGGTGGCGCAGTTGCAACCGGTCAATGTCGGCGGCGTGCTGGTGACGCGCGCGACGCTGCACAACGAGGACGAGATCGCCCGCAAGGATGTGCGCGTTGGCGACACCGTGGTGCTGCAACGCGCGGGCGACGTGATTCCGCAGATCGTCTCCGTGGTGCTGGAGAAGCGGCCGCCCGACTCGGTCGCCTATGTGTTTCCCGACACATGCCCGGTGTGCGGCAGCGCCGCCTTGCGTCCGCCGGGCGAGGTGGTGCGCCGCTGCACCGGCGGCCTGACCTGTGCGGCACAGGCCGAGGAACGGCTGGTGCATTTCGTCTCGCGCGCCGCGTTCGACATCGAAGGACTGGGCGATAAGACGGTGCGCGAATTCATCGCCGCCGGCCTGCTGCGGGGGCCCGCCGACATATTCGCGGTGCCCGACCATGAACAGGAGATCGCCGCGCGCGAAGGCTGGGGCGAGACCTCGGCGCGCAACCTTTCGCGCGCGATCGAGGCCCGGCGGACCATTGCGCTTTCGCGCTTCATCTATGCGCTTGGCATCAGGCGAATCGGCGAAGCCAACGCCAAGCTTCTGGCGCGCCATTACGGCAGCTTCGGCAACTGGCGAGACCAGATGAAGGCTGCTGTCGCCATCGGCTCGGACGCGCGCATCGACCTGTCCAGCATCGTCGGCATCGGCCCGGCCATCGCCGAGGAACTGGCGGAGTTCTTCGCCGAGCCGCGCAACATCGCCACCCTCGACGAATTGAACAGGCTGCTGACGATCGAGGACGCGGTGGTGCCCGCGGCGGCGGAAGGCGTGCTGGCCGGCAAGTCGATCGTGTTCACCGGCACGCTGACGACGATGACCCGGCCGGAGGCGAAGGCCCTGGCCGAACGCCTGGGGGCCAAGGTCAGCGACAGCGTCTCGAAGCGTACCGACCTCGTGGTCGTGGGGGAAGACGCCGGGTCGAAAGCGAAAAAAGCGGCCGAACTCGGTGTCCGCATCGCCACCGAGGCGCAGTGGCGCGCGCTGGCCGGCGTCTGAACCGCGCGCGAGCGGCCTCGCGGAGTTTCGGCGCGGTCATTGAAAGCGATTTGTAAGATACAATCTCTCTCTGTTAATTTGTCGGATTGAATTTGCCGCGTGATCGCGGCATCGTCGGGACGGAATGGATACGACCACACTCTACCAACCCGCCGACACGCTGATGCTGCCGCGGGTGCTGATTGTCGAGGACATCGCGCCCGTGGCGGCGGCGGTGGCGGCGTCGCTGCGTTCGTCCGGCATCGTCGTGGAGCTTGCCAGCACCGGTATGGAAGCGGTGGAGCGCAAGGCCAGCTTCCGCCCGGACATCGTGCTGCTGGACCTGCAACTGCCCGACATGAACGGCCTGGATCTGGTCGAGCGCTTCGCGCGGGAGGGCGATTGCGGCCTGATCGTGGTGACCGCCAACGGCGACGAGGCGGCGCGTGTCGATGGGCTGGACCGGGGTGCGGACGATTATCTGGTCAAGCCGGTGCCGATGCGCGAACTCGCCGCCCGCATCCGCGCGCTGTATCGCCGCCTGACGCGCCGCGACATGCGGGCCGCGCCGCCCATGACGACACAGATCGTGCTGGACCAGGCACATCGCTGCCTGATCGGCCTGAGCGGCGGGCAGACCGCGTTGAGCGAAGCCGAGTTCACCGCCCTGGAAACCCTGCTGGACGCGGACGGCGCGCCGGTCTCGCGCGATTGGCTCGGGCGCGTGGCCCTGAAGCGGCCGCTGCATCCGGACGACCGCAGCGTGGACCAGCTGGTGTTGAAGCTCCGCCGCAAACTCGCATCGAGCGGGGCGTCCGAGCGCACGATCCTCTCGGCGCGGCGGCAAGGCTATGTGATCCCGGACCCGACGCTGTTCCGCGTGGCCGTCGCCTCCGGCGGCATGCGCGCGGTGGGCGCCGATCTGGTGACGCTGCGGCAGGCCGAGCGCGGCTGAGCCGCCCGCCGCTACACCGGCGACAAACCCCGCAGGAAGCGGCCGGCAAGCTCGGCGTAGTGCGGCGCCGTACCGTCGAATTTCTGCGCGCGCTCCTCGGGCGAGAGCACGCGCACCAGCTTGGCCGGCGAGCCCTGCCACAATTCGAAGCGGCCGATGCGCTTGCCCGGCGTGAGCAGCGCGCCGGCCGCCAGCACGCCGCCCTCCTCGATCACCGCGCCATCCAGCACCGTCGCGCCCATGGCGACGAAGGCGCGGTCGTGCAACGTGCAGGCGTGGATGATGGCGGCGTGGCCGATGGTGACGTCGTCGCCGATCAGGGTGGCGTACTCGTCGCCCGCGTTGACGTGGACGATCGTGCCGTCCTGGATGTTCACCCGCTTGCCCACGCGGATGATGTTGCTGTCCCCGCGCAGCACGCAGTGGAACCAGACGCTGCTCTGCGCACCGATCTCGACATTGCCGATCACTGCGGCGGTGGGCGCCACGAAGGCGTCGGGCGCGATGCGCGGGCAGACGCCGTCGAGCGCGAACAGCGGGCCGGCGGCGCGGGCAAGCGGCAGGTCATGCATGGGCGGGCATCCTTTCGGCGGGCGCGTGCAGCCCGAGCATCAGGCGGATATTCTGGACGGCGGCGCCGGAGGCACCCTTGCCGAGATTGTCGAGCCGCGCCACCAGCACCGCCTGCCCCGCCGTGTCGTTGGCATACACGCGCAGTTCCATGATGTCGGTGTCGTTCAGCGCCTCCGCCTCCAATTTCCTGTCCGGCTCGGGCGGCAGCACGCGGACCTGTTCGGCGCCGGCATAGTACGTGGCAAGAACGGTGTGCAGATCGGCCCCGGATGGCTTGCCGCGCAGCAGGTCCAGATGCAGCGGTAGCGAGACAAGCATCCCCTGGCGGAAATGCCCGACCGAGGGGACAAAAATCGGCCGCCGCGCGAGCTGGGCGTAGGTTTGCAGTTCCGGCAGGTGCTTGTGCGCGAGGCCGAGGCCGTACAGCTCGAACGCCGGGCCGCCGTCGCGCTCATGCGCCTCGATCATGGCCTTGCCGCCGCCGGAATAGCCGCTGACGGCGTTGACGGTCACGGGGTAGTCGGCCGGCAACAGCCCGGCGGCCACCAGCGGGCGCAGCAGGGCGATGCCGCCGGTGGGGTAGCAACCGGGATTGGCCACGCGGCGCGCCTGGGCGATCTTCCCGGCCTGGGCGGCATCCATTTCGGCAAACCCGTATTCCCAGCCGGGGGCGACGCGGTGCGCGGTGCTGGCGTCGAGCAATTTCGGCGCGGCGGCGCCGAGGCTATCCGCCATCGCCACCGCCTCGCGCGCCGCGTCGTCCGGCAGGCAGAGCACGACAACGTCGGACGCTGCCATCGCGTCGAGCCGTGCCTGCCGGTCCTTGCGGTGTTCCGGCGGGATGGCGATGCGATCGATCTCCGGCAGGGCACGCAGGCGCTCGCGGATGCCCAGGCCCGTGGTGCCGGCCTCGCCATCGATGAACACCCGGACGTTGGACATGCTGGCCCCCGTGGCAACCGCCGCGAATCTGGCGCGGCGGGCAGGCGGGCGCAAGCGGCGGGGCCGCATGGCACCGGTGCCGGGCGGGGCGCGCCACGAAAAAGGGGACCGGGTTGCCCCGGTCCCCTCCATCCATCCAGCCGAAAACCCCGGCTCAGCGCTTGCTGAACTGGAAGCTGCGGCGGGCCTTGGCGCGGCCGTACTTCTTGCGCTCGACCACGCGGCTGTCGCGGGTGAGGAAGCCCGCGACCTTGAGGATGCCGCGCAGATCCGGCTCGTAATGCGTCAGCGCCCGGCTGATGCCGTGGCGCAGCGCGCCGGCCTGGCCCGAGAGGCCGCCGCCGACGACGGTGCAATACACGTCGAACTGGTTGTAGCGGTCCGCCACAAGGAACGGCTGCGTGATCAGCATGCGCAGCACGGGGCGGGCGAAATACTGGCCCACGCGCTTGCCGTTGACCATGATCTCGCCCTTGCCGGGCTTGATCCACACGCGGGCAACCGCGTTCTTGCGCCGGCCGGTGGCGTAGGAGCGGCCCCAGGCGTCGCGCTTGGGCTCGCGCTTGGGCTTGTCGGTGGGCAGGGCGGTCGCGACCGCGAGATCCTTGAGGTCGGCGAGCGTGCGGGTCGTGGTGCCGGACATATGCTCAGCCCCTCCGGTTCTTCGGGTTCATCGCGGCGACATCCAGCTTGCGGGGCTGTTGCCCGTCATGCGGATGCTCGGCGCCGCCATAGACGTGCAGATGCTTCATCTGGGCGCGCTGCAACGGGCCGCGCGTGATCATGCGCTCCACCGCCTTCTCCAGCACCCGCTCCGGGTGGGCGCTGGCGAGGCGCTGGCCGATCGAGCGCTGCTTGATGCCGCCGGCATAGCCGGTGTGCCAGTGGAACAGCGACTGATCGGCCTTCTTGCCGGTCAGCTTGACCTTCTGGGCGTTGATGACGACGACGTTGTCGCCGCAATCGACATGCGGGGTGAATTGCGGCTTGTGCTTGCCGCGCAGGCGCTGGGCGATGACGGCGGCGAGGCGGCCAAGCACGACCCCCTCGGCATCGATCAGCACCCAGTCCTTCTTCACCTCCGCGGGCTTGAGCGAGAGGGTGGTCTTCAACATGGTTTTCCCACTGGGCGAACGGATGAAACAGGCGGCGGGTTATCCGGGTCCTGCATCGCTGCGTCAAGGGTTTTTCCGGTGGTAGCATCATACCACAATGCTGGCGGCGGCTTATGCCGGCCGATAGACTCGGCGCCATGCCCACGGCCATAGCGTCCGAACCCGTCCATGTCATCGGCGCCAGCGGCCGCTCCGGCGCGGTGCTGGTGCGCGCCTTGCTGGCGCGGGGGATCGCGGTTTTCCCCGTCGTGCGCGACCCGCGCCGCTGGCAGGCGGTGGCGCCGCCGCCGCATCCGCTGCTCGCGCCGCCGTTGCTCGCCGACCTGACGGATGGCTTCGCCTTGCGCCGGGCGCTCGGCGGGGCCAGCCGCATCGTCTCCACCGCGCACGCGCGCACAACCCCTTGGCTGCTCGCGGAAGCACCGGCCACGGCAAGGCTGGTGTTGCTGGGCAGCACACGGCGCTACACACGCTGGCTCGACACGCATGGCGAGGGCGTGCTGCGCGGCGAGACGGCGTTCGTCGGTTCCGGCCGGCCCGGCGTGATGCTGCATCCCACCATGATTTTCGGCGCCCAGGGCGAGGACAATGTGCGGCGGCTCGCGGCCCTGCTGCGACGGCTGCCGGTGGTGCCGCTGCCGGGCGGCGGGCGGGCGCTGGTGCAGCCGATCCACCAGGACGACCTGTCGGCCTGCATCCTCTCGGCGCTCGATGTGCCGTGGACCGAGCCCGCGACCCTGGTGGTGGCCGGCGCCGCCCCGGTGCGGTACGCCGATTTCGTCCGTGCCATCGCCACCGCCGCCGGGCTGCCGCCGCCCCGCATCGTGCCGGTGCCGGCGGGGCTGCTGATGGCGCTCGCCCCCCTCGCCTCTCGCCTGCCCGGCCTGCGGCGCGTCTCGGCGGCCGAAATTCGGCGTTTGACGGAAGACAAGGCGTTTGACATCGCGCCGATGTTGGCAACACTCGGGGTCAAGCCCATGTCGCTTCGCGAAGGGCTGTGCCGCACCTTCGCCCCCCACGGATGAGAGAACCATGCCAATCATCAACCGCATCGCCGACTTCCACGACGACATGACGGCCTGGCGCCAGGATTTCCACGCGCACCCGGAACTGGGGTTCGAGGAGCATCGCACCAGCGCCATCGTCGCCGACAAGCTGCGCGAATTCGGCGTGGACGAGGTGGTGACGGGGGTGGCGCAAACCGGCGTGATCGGCGTGATCCGTGGCCGGGCGGCGGGCGAGGCGATCGGGCTGCGCGCGGACATGGACGCGCTGCCGATCGTCGAGGAAACCGGCCTGCCCTATGCCAGCAAGCACGCGGGCGTGATGCATGCCTGTGGCCATGACGGCCACACCACGATGCTGCTCGGCGCGGCGCGCTACCTCGCCGAGACGCGCAACTTCGCCGGCACCGTCTATGTGATCTTTCAACCCGCCGAGGAGGGCGGCGGCGGCGGCGAGGTGATGGTCAAGGAAGGCCTGTTCGAGCGCTTCCCGATGAAGATGGTCTTCGGGATGCACAACTGGCCGATCATGCCCGCCGGGGTGTTCGCGTGGCGGCATGGGCCGGTGATGGCCGCGTGCTCCAGCTTCGAGATCACCGTTACCGGCAAGGGCGCGCACGCGGCGCAGCCGCATACCGGCATCGACCCGATCCTGGTGGCGGCCCATATCGTCACCGGGCTGCAAAGCATCGTCGCGCGCAACCAGGAGCCGACGGAGACCGGCGTCGTCACCGTCGGCTCGATCAATGGCGGCAACGCGCATAACGTGATCCCGGAGACGGTGGTGATGACCGGCACGACCCGCTGGTTTTCGCCCGCGATCGGCGACCTGCTGGAAGCCGGCGTGCGCCGCGTGGCCACCTGCACCGCCGAGGCGTTCGGCGCGCACGCCGAAGTGAATTACCGCCGGCTGTATATCGCGACCGTGAACGACCCCGACGCCACCGACCTCGCGGCGGCGGCGGCGCGCACGGTGGCCGGTGAGGCGCGCGTGGTGCCGATGGCCAAACCCACCATGGGGGCGGAGGATTTTTCCTTCATGCTGGCGGCCAAGCAGGGCAGCTACCTCATGCTCGGCGGCGGGCGCGGCACGGGCGATGCCATGGTCCATCACCCGAAATACGATTTCAACGACGCGATTCTGCCGGTGGGGGCGAGCTATTGGGCGACGCTGGCGGAGCAGCTTCTGGCGGCGGGGTGAGCCGCGCGACCACCATGGAGTTCATTTTTATTTCGTAATATTGCGGGCGTGCCTGGGCGATAGCTTGCTTCAGGCCGTCCTTGGCGGGCCGTGCCCCCCGCGAGGCCATTGCGCCGAACGCCGGCGCCGGGCCGGTGAGGCGGGCGATTGGGAGCGCGGCCGGGATGGCGGGGGCGTGGCGGCCCGGGATGCCGCCGCGTCCCGCTCCGGCGCTGGCGGTCTGGCCCGGCGGGGCGGGGCGAGGATCGGCGGGGGCTTGAGACGCAGCGCCCAGCAGAGCGGCCGCAGCACCCTGGCCATTGCGGACGGGGCTGCTTCCAGCAGCGCCACGGTGTCCGGCTCGCGCAGCAGATGCTCAAGCTGCGCGCGATACCCTACCGCCTCCGGCACCAGCGTCAGCAGCCAGCCGCATGTTTGGGGCAGCGGGTTTTTCCGCCTTGGGTTGGGGGCGGCGGGTTTGCGGCGCGCGGCGGCGCGGCGGGGGCGGTAGGTGCCGGCGGCGAGGCGGGCGGCGAGGCGGGCGAATTTTTGGTTGATGTCGCGGACGCGGCCCAGGAGCAGCGCGACCACCGGTGCCGCGAGCAGGCCCAGGACACCGCGCGACGCCACGACATGGCTCAGCCAGCGGAGCACGATGGCAAAGCGCTCGGCCGGGGTGGGGAGCGGGGGAATGGGCACGGGGTTATGTTAGTATAAATAACCTCCCCCGGGCAAGCCGCCGCGCGGGGCGCGGGGCCATCGGGGCGGAGAGCGGACGGTTGCGGCGACGGATGGCGCTTCGCTTATCCGTCCTACGCCGGCTACTTCGCCTTCGCGCCCAGATCCTGATCCACCTGCACCGGCAGCAGCAGCGTCGAGGACACCGCCGGGCCAGGCGCGCAGTCCGGCAGCGGCTTGGTGCAGGCGACGGTGGTCAGCGCCACCACCGTGTCCGGGGCAAAATCCTGGCCGTATTTGTCGTCGATCTGGATCGACACCCCATACAGCAGCACCAGCTTCGGCCCGTCCGCCGGCGGGTTCGCGAGCGGGGCGACGTTGGTGTAGGACTGGCCGGCGTAGTTGATCAGCACGCCGTCCTTGCTGAAAATGCCGACATTGGCCGCAACCCCCTGTAGCGCGTTGGCGTGGGCGGAGACGACGCAGGCCGAGATCGTGATGAGGCCGCCGCTGCCGGTGGTGTGGAAATGCACGTCGCGCACCGCCGGGTCCGGCGAGCCCGCCGGCATCGGCTTCATGCAGGCCTCGGAATAGGACTGGTCGGCGGCATGGGCCGCGCCGGCCGCGAGGCACAGGCTGGCGGCGAAGGCGGCGACGGCGACGCGATACGGCATCTGGGTTCCCCCGAAGGATCTTGGTTGGCCGAAAACCTACGCGGCCGGCCGCACGCGCGCAACGCGGCGGCACAACGCAAACAGGGGGCCGCGAGGCCCCCTGATGCAACAGCCCGAGGCGGAAGAAATCAGCCGGCGGCGGTGACGGCGCGCTTGGCCACCACGCCGATCAGATGCGCGCGATAGGCGGCCGAACCGTGGATGTCGCTGTTCAGCCCGTCCGCGGGCGTCGCGATGCCGTTCAGCGCGGCAGCCGACCAGTTGGCGGACAGCGCCTTCTCGAACGCCGCATGGCGGAACACGCCGCCCTGCCCGGCCCCGGTGACGGCCACGCGCACGCCCTTCGGCCCCTTGGCCACGAACACGCCAACCATGGCGTAGCGCGAGGCCGGGTTGCGGAACTTCTCGTACGCCGCCTTCTCCGGGATGGGGAATTCGACCGCCGTGATGATCTCGCCGGGCTCCAGGGCGGTGGCGAACATGCCCTGGAAGAAGTCATCGGCCGCGATCGAGCGGCGGTCGGTCTTGATCGTCGCGCCCAGCGCCAGCACCGCCGACGGGTAGCAGGCGGACGGGTCGTTGTTGGCGAGCGAGCCGCCGATGGTGCCGCGATAGCGCACCGCGCGGTCGCCGATCCAGCTTGCCAACGCGGCGAGCGCCGGAATGGCCTTCTTCACCTCGGCCGAGTTGGCCACGGTGACATGCGTGGTCATCGCGCCGATCGTCACGGTGCCGCCGGTCACGGTGATGCCGGACAGGCCGAGCTTGTCCAGCGCCACCACGGTGGACGGCTTGTTCAGCCGCTGCTTGAGCACCGGGATGAAGGTCTGGCCGCCGGCGAGCGCCTTGGCCTCGGGATCGCCGAGCAGCTTGACGGCGTCGGCGACGCTTGCGGGTTTCTGGAACGCGAAATCGTACATCGTGCGGTCCTCTGCTTATTCCGCGGCCATCGCGGGGCGGCCGGCGTTGATGATCGACCAGATTTTCTCGTGGCTGGCCGGCATGTTGA
>JAKBCB010000372.1 GCA_021808185.1 Pseudomonadota bacterium | reverse complement strand
GTGCGGCCGGGCAAGCCATGCCTCGGGGTCGATACCGTCTGCGCGCAGCCAGTCGCACGGCAGATAGAGCCGGCCGGCCCGCGCATCCTCCCCCACATCGCGGGCGATGTTGCAGAACTGCATGGCGATGCCGAGATCGCAGGCACGCGCCACCGCCTCCGGCGCGCGGGCGCCCATCACCAGCGCCATCATCGCCCCGACCGATCCGGCCACCCGCGCCGCGTAGTGCCGCAGGTCCGCGAGCGTGGCATAGCGGCGCCCGGCGGCGTCCCAGGCGAACCCCTCCAGCAGCGCCTCCGGCAGTGCCGGCGGAATCCCGTGCCGCGCCATCACCCAGGCGAGCGCGCGGTCGGCCGGCCGCGGATAGGGCCGGCCCTCGCCGGCACGACGCAGCCGCGCGCGCAGTTCGGGCAGCGCGGCCGCACCCCCGGCGCCGTCGATCGCATCATCGGCAGCGCGGCAGAACGCATACAGCGCGACCGCCGACCGCGCCGCGGCGCGTGGCAAAATCCGCGACGCGGCATGGAAGCTTTTCGATCCGTCGCGCAGCATCGCGCGACATGCCAGCAGGTCAGCGTCGATCGTTGTGCTCATCGGCGAGGCCATCGGTGAAAGGTTCGTATCACCCGGCACCCTCCGCCGCCATCGCGAACGCGACGAAGCAATCCGGCAGCCCGGGTGCGTCGTACGCAGCGTCCCGCAGCCGTGACCATGCGTGCGCGGTGCCCCGATGACCGTGCGGCCACGACTCCGCTGCACCCGCCTGGATTGCTTCGCTCCGCTCGCAATGACGATGGATCGTCATTGCGAGGCGCGCAGCGACGAAGCAAGCCAGAAGGCAGGGACGGACGCACGCAGAGCTCCGCAGCCACAAGGCATTCGCCCCCGCGGTGTCCCGACGATCATGAACGGCCCCTCACACATGCGCGGCGACGTCCGGCAGCACGCGATCCAGGATGCGCGCCGAGCACAGCACGCCCGGCAGGCCCGCGCCCGGATGCGTGCCGGCGCCGACCAGATAGAGGCCGGCGATCTCCTCGCTGCGATTGTGCGGACGGAACCAGGCGCTCTGCGTCAGGATCGGCTCCAGGCCGAAGGCGGCGCCGCGCTCGCTCAGCAATTCGTCGCGGAAATCGAGCGGCGTCATGACGCGCGAGGTCACGATGCAATCCTCCAGCCCCGGCAGCACGGTCTGCGCAAGGCGGCGCGCCACCGCGGCGCGATAGCGTTCCGCCCCGGCGCGCCAGTCGGTGCCGCTGTCCAGGTGCGGCACCGGAGAGAGCGCGTAGAACGCATCGCATCCCGCCGGCGCCATCGCCGGGTCGGTCGCGGTGGGCCGGTGCAGATAGAGGCTCATGTCGTCCGCCAGCCGCTTGCCGACGAAGATGTCGTCCAGCAGCCCGCGATAGCGTGGCCCCAGGACCAGCGTGTGGTGTGCGACCTCGGGATAGCGGCGGCTGGTGCCGAAATACCAGACGAACAGGCCCATCGAATAGCGCGCGCGGTCGAGCCGCCGGTCGGTCCAGCGCCGGCGATGGCGCGCCGGCAGCAGCCGGCGATAGGTCGCCGCCGAATCGGCGTTGGAGACGACGATGTCGGCCGCGATCTGTTGCCCGCCCGCCAGCCGCACGCCGCGCGCCCGGCCGTCGTGCACCAGGATCTCGGCCACGTCGGCACGGTAGCGGATGGCGTTCCCCTGCGCCGCGATCAGGTCAACCAGGCCGCGCACCAGCGCGCCGGTGCCGCCCATCGCGTAGTGGACGCCGAACCGCCGTTCCAGCGTCGCGATCAGCGCATAGACCGCGCTCGCCGCGAACGGGTTGCCCCCGATCAGCAGCGGATGGAAGCTGAACAGCGTGCGCAGCCGCGCATCCTTCACGTGATGCGCCACCAGCCCATGCACGCTGCGCCAGCAACCGAGCCGCAGCAGGTCTGGCAGCGCGCGCGCCATGTCGCGCCAGGTGGCGAACGGCACGTCCCCCAGCCGCTCGAAGCCGACGCGGTAGATCGCGGCACTCGCCGCCATCAGCCGCTCGTAGCCGGCGACATCGCCGGGCGACAGCCGCGCCACCTCGGCGCGCATCGCCGCCGCGTCGCCGCTGTAGTCGAACCAGGTGCCGTCATCGAAGCGCACGCGATAGAACGGGGAAACCGGGCGCAGTTCCACGTCGTCGGCCAGACGCCGGCCGCACAGCGTCCACAGCTCCTCGAACAGATGGGGCGCGGTGACGATGGTCGGCCCGGCGTCGAAGCGGAACCCGTCCTGCCGGAAGCTGCGCGCCCGGCCGCCGGGACGGTCGAGCCGTTCCAGCACCGTCACCCGCCAGCCGCGCGCGCCGAGCCGGATGGCGGCGGCCAGCCCGCCGAAGCCGCTGCCGATGACCACCGCATGCGGCCGTGCCGGCCGGTCCGTCAGTGTCAACCCATCCATACAGTGGACTGTAAATCGAAACTGGCAGTCGGCGCCAGCCCCCGCGCGGCCGGCTCAGCGCCAGCGCCGCGCCATGTCCCACAGATGCGCCGCCAGCGCCGCCAGCAGCGCGAGCGCGAGCCACGGCCAGGCGGCCCCGGCCAGCGCCAGCCGCACCGCCGCCAGCAGGCCCAGCCCGGCCAGCAGTGTCGCCAGCAGGTCGCCGCGGCGCGCCACCGCCAGCGCCGCTGCCTCCGCCACGCTCACCAGCAGCGCCGCATCGACGATGAGCGCGCCGAGCGGGTGGCCCGAGAGCGTCAGCGGCAGGCCCGCCGCGCTCATGGCGGCAGGACGGACAGGCGGCGGGCCAGGTCCAGCAGCAGGTCCGCCGTCGCCGCCGGCGCTTCCTCATGCGCGAGGTGGCCGAGGCCGGGCATCCGCACCGCCTCCGCCCCCGGCACCAGGGCGCGCACGCGCTCGGCATCCGCCGGGTCGATGGTGCGGTCGTTGCTGCCGACGATCAGCAGCAGCTTCGGCCACAGGCGGGGCAGGTCGCGCACCAGCGGCGCCAGATCCCATGCCGCCATCATGTTCAGCGCGGCGGCCACATGCGCCGGGTCGGCGGCCAGCCGCGCATAGATGGCCGCCCCCTCGGCATCGATGCGCGAGCCGGTGGCGTGCAGCAGCCGGTCCACCACGGCCGGATCGCGGTGCCGCCAGGCGAACAGTTCGGGCAGGCCGGGCAGATGGGCGACGATCTTCGCCAGCGGGGAGAATATGCGGCCGGGCAAGCCATAGAGCGGCAGCAGCGCGCCGTTCAGGCTGGCGAGGCCGCTGGGTGCGATGCCGCCGTCCAGCGCCGCCCGCGCCAGAATCGCCGCCCCCGCGCTATGGCCGGCGGCAAGCGCCGGTTCCGTCCCGAGCGCCCGGCACAGATCGGAAACCGCCCGCGCCATGAACGGCAGGGACAGCCGCGCGCCGGCGGGCGCGGCGGTGAAGCCGTGGCCGGGCAGGTCGGGGGCGATGACGGTGAAATGCCGGGCCAGCAGCGGCGCCAGGGCGCGCCAGGAATGGGTGGCGGCGCCGGTGCCGTGCGCCAGCAGCAGCGCCGGGCCGCTGCCCATCACCTGCACGTGCCAGCGCATCCCGGCAGCGGCGACGAAGCGGCTGGCGGCGCGGTTCGGCCAGTCCTGGCCCTCCCGCCGCCAGGCGGGCGGGGCGGCGGGGATCGCCAGCGCCGGCATCACGGCGCGCCGCGCAGCGCTTCGCGGATGGCGGCGGCGTCGGCATGGGGCAGCGGCAGATAGCGCCCGCCCATCGCCTCGGCGAGGCTGCGGGCGAAAGGATGCGGGCGCGGGGCGGTGTCGATCACCAGCGCCGCGGTGCCCGCCAGCAACCGCGCCGCCGCCAGCGCCTCCACCTCCGCCAGCGTCCGCCCGCCGGTGCCGTCGCGGGCGACATTGGCCCGCCCGTCGGTCAGCAGCACCACCGTCGGCATCCGCCGCGCCCGCGCCTCCCCGGCGGCGACGGCGTGCAGCATGTCCAGCCCGCGCGACAGCGGGGTGCCGCCGCCGCCGACGAGGCCAGCGAGGTCGCGCCGCGCGCGGGCGAGCGCGCGGGTCGGCGGCAGCAGCAGCTCCGCCGTCCGGCCGCGGAAGGCGATCACGGCCACCCGGTCGCGGCGGGCGTAGCAATCGGCCAGCAGCAGTTCGATCGCGCCCTTCGCCTCGCCCAGCCGGTTGAGGGCGGTCGAGCCGGAGGCATCGACGGCGAAGATGGTCGTGCGCTCGCGCCGGTGCAGGCGGCGGGTCAGGCGGAAATCCTCCCGCCGCACCTGCACCCGCCCGGCCGCCCCGGC
>JAKBCB010000371.1 GCA_021808185.1 Pseudomonadota bacterium | reverse complement strand
TCGACGAAAGATGCGTCACGCGCGGGTTTCGGCGTGCGCCGCATTGGCGGCAAGATAGGCGAAAGCCATGTAGGGACCGAGCGTCGCGCCTCCCGCCCAGTAGGCGCGGCCGGACGCGGAGGCGACGCAGTTGCCCGCGCCATAGAGGCCTGGGATCGGTGCGCCCATGCGGTCCAGCACTCGCCCGTCGACGTCGGTCGCCGGGCCGCCCTTGGTGTCCAGGTTGCCGCCGGTCAGCAGCGCGGCATAGAACGGGCCGTCCAGGCTGATCGGATACATGGTCGGGTTGGGTGCGCTCGGCGACGGGGCGGTCGGGCCGTTGAACAACAGTTCCACCGCCCGCTCCCCACGGTGGAAGTCGCGATCCTTGCCGCTTGCGGCGAAGTCGTTGAAGCGCGCGATGGTGTCGCGCAGGGTGGCGGCGAAATTCTCGCCGATCTGCACGCCGCCAACGCGCTGCCCGATGCGGGCGAACCGCTCCTGCAGCGCCGCCGCCAGCGCCTCCAGCGTTGTGCCCCTGACCACGTGGGAATCATCCACGCCGGGCGGAACGATGAAGCGGCCGTATTCGTGGCTCGCGCTGTGATCCTGGCTGCGCTGATCCCACACGGCGATCAGCACGAGGTTGGGATATTCGGACTTCACCGGGTCCCACCGGAAGAAGGCCTGCGCCGATTCGTTGTAGGCCAGCTTCTCGTTCGTCACGCGCCGGCCGTTGCGATCGACATAGATCATGGAATCGCCGGAGGGTGAGAAGGTGCCGATCAGGCCCGGATCGTCGTTCAGCGCTTTCTCCAGCACGATCGGGCACATCCAGGCGTAGTTCATGTTGCGCAACTCGGCGCCGAGCGCCGTACCGATATGCACGAAGTCGCCCTCGTTGCTCCTGGCCGCGCAGCCGCCGAGCACCGGGACGCTGAGATGGCTGCGCCGCATTTCCGGATTGTGGGTGAAGCCGCCCGAGGCGAAGATGACGGCCTTGCGCGCACCGATGCGCCGTCTCGCCCCGTCGGCGCGCGTCGCCTCCACGCCCACCACGCGACCCGCCCCGTTCTGCATGGCGCACTGCACGCGATGGCCGGTGAGTACGGTCACGCCATCCCGTGCCGCAGCCGCCATCATCGTGCGGATTGCCGCCTCGCCGCCGTCCGACATGCTCTCACAGGCGTCCTTCGGCAGCAGGACGCGGCCGGTCGGTGCCTTGTCCTCCGGCAGCTCCGCCCAGTAGTCCGGCACGGCCGGACAATGGCGGTATTCCAGCGCCCCCCTTTCCGCCAGCAGCTCGGTGGCTGCGGAGGCATGGTCGTAGATCGCCGCATACGCCGCGTATTCCCACGGCGCGACACCAAGGGTGGGATGCGCCGGGTCGTAGAGTTCGGGGTGCGAAAGCCGCGCCATGTAGCGCAGACAGTCCTCGCGCGGGTCGGCGGTGCCCATGGCCTGCATCGCCCGGTTGTTCGGCACCCAGTACCAGAACGCGGCCTTCTTCGTCGTGCCCCCGACCTCCGGCGCCTTCTCCAGCACGGCCACCCGGTTGCCGCGCCAGCGGGCGAACAGAGCGGCGGCGAGACCGACGCCCCCTGCCCCCACCACCACGATGTCATAGTCTTCGTCGAACCCGTTCGCCGGGACAGGACGTGGCGACTGGCGCGCGATCTGGGACATGCGCTTCTCCCCCTTGCCTCATTGTTCGCAATGCGGCGAGCCGTTCGCACTGCGGTTGGCAGACATTGTCCGAGGGTTGAAAGGCGTTCTTCCAGATTCTGGCGGAATTACAAATTCCGGTGCGTGAGACACGGGCAAACGCAGTTTCCGCTTGCCGTCAATGCGACCGCGTGATTTGCTTCATAAAAGGGAGGGACTGTAACCCTTTTCGGCCGTGGGATGCGGCCGGCGTCACGGGCGCGAAGGCGACCCGGGCTGCAGCGTCCCGCCATGACGGACCATGCCCTCCCGAGGGAGGTCAGGCGTGGAGAAGAATGCGGGACTTGGGGGGCGGGCGCCGCTCCGTCCGCGGGGGCTGGAGCAGTTCGCCGGCCGCGGGCGCGCGGGGGACGTGGGCTACTGTGTCGCCGGCGCCGCGCCCTATGCGCTGGATTTCGAAAATGAGAACGACGTGATCTGCCTGCTGCTCGGCGACATCCGCTCGCAGACGCAGTTCGATGCCGATACAGCCGCCCCCGTGCGGTTCGCGGGTCAGACCGCCGCCTTCCATCCACGCGGCGGGCGCGTCAGCGTGGTGGCCGAGGAGGTGCAGCGCGGTTTCATCGCCTTCGACTACGCGCCCCGGTTCCAGACAGTCCTCGATGATCGCGACTGCGCCGGGATGAGTCGCGACGGCAGCCGCATCAATGTTCGCCGCGGTTCGATCGCCGCGCTGTCGCGCTACGCGCTCGGCCGGCTCCGGTCGCGCGAGGCGTTCAGCGTGTTCGAGATGCAGTCGCTCGCCTCGCTCGTCTTCCTCGAAACCTTGCGCGGCCTCTCGGGCGCCGAATCCCATGCGCGGCGTGCTCTGTCCGAGCGGGAGTTCGACGTCATCTGCCAGGTCATCGACGCCCGGCTGGGCGACGGCCTGACCTGCGCCGAGATCGCCGCCATCGTCGGTCTCCCGCTGCGCGTGGTGTTCGACGGCGTGAAGCAGCGCACCGGCCTATCGCTCTACCGCTTCGTGATCGAACGACGGCTGGAGAAGGCCGAGGAGCTGTTGCGGCGGTCGGGGCTGACGATATCGGAGATCGCGCTGTCCTGCGGCTTCTCCTCCCAGCAGCACCTGACGACCGCGTTCGCAGGCAAGCGCGGGCACACGCCGTCGCGCTTCCGCCGCACGGTTTGACACGGCACGCTCCAGCCCATCGCGTCAGGGCGATCGGCCAGGGCGGGCGCTGCCTCACTCCAGGATGAGGCGCCGGCGCACCGGCAGGAGTTGCAGGTCGAGCCGCCGCATCGCGATCCCCCATAGTCCCTGTGGCGCCAGCAGCATCAACAGCACCGCGCTTGCCCCGAGGACGATGAGATACCATCCGCCGAGATCGGCGAGGAACTGGCGCAGCAGGAAGAACACCAGCGTGCCGATGACCGGCCCTTCCAGCGTGCCGACGCCGCCGATCACCACCATGAAGATGACGAAGGCCGTCCAGTCGGTGACGCTGAACGCGGCGTCCGGCGAAATGCGCAGCTTGCCGAGGAAGATCAGTGCCCCGGCGATGCCCGTCGCGAAGCCGACGACGACGTAGACGAGGAATTTCGTGCGCCCCGCATCGACGCCGAGGCTTTCGGCCGCCGCCTCACTGTCGCGGATGGCGGCCAGCGCCAGGCCCGCCCGCGACCGCAGCAGCCCGTAGGCGAGCAGCACGACCAGGATCCCGCACGCGATCGAGGCCCAGTAGATCGCGTCGATCCGTGCGGAAAGGCTGCCGAAGCGGCGCACCACCGCAAGCGGCAGCGAGCTGCCGGAGCCGCCGCCGAGCGCCGTCACCTGCGCGAAGCCGAGCCGATAGACTTCCGCCACCACCCAGGTGCCGATCGCGAAATACGCGCCGCGCAGGCGGAACACGACGAAGGCCGTCGGCACCGCGAAGGCCGCCGCGACGATCCCCGCCAACAGGACGGAGATGAGCGGCGGCACGCCGAATTTGCCCGCCAGCACGAACAGCGCGTAGCCGCCGAGGCCGACAAAAGCCTGCTGGCCGACGGAGACGAGGCCGGCATAACCCGCCAGCAGGTTCCACGCCTCGGCCAGCGCGACATACAGGGCGAACTCGCCGACGATCTGCATCTGCAGCCGGTCGCCCCACCAGGGCAGCGCCGCCAGCGCCAGCACGAACAGCGCGGCGAGCACGGCGAACGCGCGGCTGGCCGGCGTGCCACGCGCCACCCGTGCCGACGGAGCGTCCGCCGCGGGCACAGGCTCGCTCATCCGCCGCGCCCGCGCGGAAACAGGCCGGCCGGCCGCACCAGCAGGACGCCGAGGAAGGCGAGATGACCGGCTAGCACCTGGTAGCCGGGATCGATGCGCGCGCCGATGCCCTGGGCGATGCCGAGAATGATGCCCCCCGCGAGCGTGCCCCACAGGCTGCCGAGACCACCGATGATGACTGATTCGAAGGCAAAGAGCAGCCGCCCCGGTCCGATCGTCGGATCGAAATTCGTGCGGATGGCGAGGAACACGCCGGCCAGCCCGGTCACCGCAAGCGCGACCGCCATCGCGACGGAATAGAGGTGCCGGTCGTCGACGCCCATCATGCGCGCGACCGTGGGGTTGTCGGACACGGC